>CAZOWD010000173.1:0-4786 GCA_964583225.1 uncultured Verrucomicrobiales bacterium
GTCGCAGTGAACAATCCCGAGATGACGAGTTGGGGCGCGAGTCCAATCAAAACGGAAGACGGAAAATACCATCTTTTTGTCGCCCGTTGGACCAGCAAACTCGGTGTCGATCCTGGATGGAGGTCTCATAGTGAAATTGCGCATTTTTCCGCCACGTCACCCACGGGGCCATTCACCTTTGAAGATGTCGCTCTCGCAGGTACTCACAAAGAGGGATCGTGGGAAAAGTTTGCTCCTCACAACCCTCTGATCAAAAAGTTGGGCGATACCTTTGCCATCTTTTACATTGCTCGGACGGATCCTAAAGTTAATCATACACAACGGATTGGTGTCGCAACCTCTAAATCGATTAACGGACCGTGGAAGCGACTGGATCACCCGATTCTTGAGCCGTCGAAGGATCCCAAAAATTGGACGTATCAATCCAACTGTGGCGTCAACAACCCCGCCGTTGTTTTTATGCCTGATGGACGGATTTTCCTCTATTTCAAAGCGAGACCATTAAACAGCAAAGGAACCGTTATGGGGCTCGCCATTGCTGAAAAACTGGAAGGACCGTATGTTATCCAATCCAAGCCAGTCACAAACAATAAGCTAACCATTGAAGATGGATATGCTTTTTTGGGAAAAGATAAACAAGTCCATTTTATCACCACGGATAATCACGGTATCCTTGAGAAGGGTGGCGGGCTTCATTGGGTGTCGAAGGATGGACTCCAATTTGGAAAACCAACCCTAGCTTACCATCGACTCGATTATTACGTTAAAAAATCAGATTTCCCGAATGCTCGTAGAATTTACGGATCGGGAATCTGGAAATGCGAACGCCCTCAGTTCCTCGTCGAACAGGGAGAACCTCGGTTCATGTATGCTCCATCAGGTATTTCTCTCGATGGTGATCGCGCTACAGAATCTCATATTTTTCAAATCAAATGAAACCATTACAATCATTACCTCTCATCGCACTCTTTGCTTTACCGCTCACTTCTTTTGCCCAGAATAAAGATTTTCACGGGCCCAAAGAATGGAAAAACCTCGCGCCTGGAGCGCGGTTTATGGATCGTTTTGAGCCTCTGCCCGCCGTTGGAAAACTTACTTCCGACACGTGGGGGATCGATAAAGTAAAACCACGTTATATCGATAACGGAATCGAGGATCCTAAATGGTCTTATTGGGGGGGCAATATCATAAAAGACGAGAAGGGAACTTACCATTTGTTTGTTTGTCGTTGGCCAGAGAATAACCCAAAAGGGCATTTTATGTGGAACCGGTCAACCGTCGTTCACACCACATCGAAGAGTCGTTTTGGTCCATTTAAGGTGAAGCAAGAAATTGGGGGCGGTCATAACCCAGAAATCTATCAACTCTCCGACGGTCGATATGTTCTTTATAGTATCGGGAAATATTACCTCGGTGAAACGATTAACGGACCGTGGAAGAAGAAAAAATTTAAGTTCGATTCTCGCGACCGTCGCATTATCGAAGGGCTTTCCAACATGTCATTCACCACTCGCGAAGATGGTTCGGTTCTCATGGTTGACCGAGGTGGTGGGATTTGGCTTAGTAAATCGGGACTAGGCCCATGGGAGATGGTTACGCAAGACCGAGCTTACCCCGCTATTAAAGGGCGGTTTGAAGATCCCGTTATTTGGAAAACTCCCGTGCAATACCACATGATTGTCAACGACTGGTATGGTCGTATCGCTTACCACCTTCGCTCAAAAGATGGAGTGAAATGGGTGACCGACCCCGGGAAAGCCTATGCTCCAGGTATCGCGGTGCACGCTGATGGACATAAGGTCGATTGGTATAAATACGAACGCATTAAAATCTTCCAAGATGAGCACGGACGTGCGATTCAGGCTAACTTTGCCGTGATCGACGACAAAAAACATAGCGATAAGGGCGGGGATATTCACAGTTCAAAAAACATCTCCATGCCATTGACTCCTGGGCGTTTAATCACGCTCCAAAACAAGGTGATGCCAACGGATCAAACAAAAGAAATCCGCGTTCGCATTGCCGCGGAAAAAGGGTTTGATCCCCAGAAGGATATCGACCTCACATCGCTCAAGTTTGGCGCGCCTCACGAAGTGGATTACGGAAGGGGAGCCTCGTTGATCAAAACGGAAAAAGCTGGTAAAGACCTCATTGCCGTTTTTTCGGGTAAGGGGAATGGATTTACCAAAGAAAACTTTGCGGGTAAATTGCTCGGTAAAACAAGCCAAGGAAAACTTCTGTTTGGCTTCACTCGTCTCCCTTGGGTAACTTACGGCGAACCTATCCTCTCATCTCGCAATCCCAAACTCATCCAAGAAAATGGAACTCTCAAACTTCAAGTTGAGGTGAGTAACTATGGGCTTTCCGCATCACCATCATCTAAAGTGAAGATTGAAATTGTCTCGGAAGATGGCTCTTACAAGAAGTCTGTCAGTTATGATCTTGGTGAGATGAAACCTTGGCAAAAAAGCCTTATCACTCAGAACGCACCTGAGGGAATGAAGGCCGATACTGAGTATCTTTACACCGTCACAACGGGTGAAAATACCGGCCATCCTCTCGTTTATAAAACATACCGACCCAAGAAGCGGAAAAAATAACTTGAGGAACACACGCACACTCTAAAAAGGTAAAAAGGAAGTGCAAAACAACTTCAGAAAATCGAATTTATGACAATGACACGCCATACTCTCACATTTACAGGCATCTTATTGAGCTCTGTTGCTTTTTCATCGGTCCAAGCCACAGAAAACCTCAAACTTCAATATAACGCACCCGCAAAAGATTGGAATGAAGCCTTACCCATTGGAAATGGAAGCCTGGGCGCGATGCTTCACGGTGGGGTGGAAAAAATGGTCATCGATTTAAACGAAGACACACTTTGGAGTGGTGAACCGTCCACCGTCCTTCACGCCCCTCCTTCGTATTTTCTCGCGATGAAAAAAGCGGCAAAACTTCTTGCTGAGGGGAAATACGCAGAGGGGGACGAGCTCATGCGCACGCGTGGATTAGGCAAGCTCGGTCAAGCGTACCAACCCGTTGGCAGTCTTCAACTCGATTTTCATACGGGGCAGAGTAAATCTGCCGTGAGTCATTATCATCGGACTCTCGACCTCACTTCCGCCATTCATACGGTTACCTATCAGAAAGATGGCGTTTCTTACACGCGTGAAACGTTTGCGAGTTTTCCCGATAAGGTGATTTACATCCGACTTTCTGCCGATCGCGAAAAAGCGATTCATTTCACGGCAACATTCAATTCCCCGCATCCAACGGTTGAGAGTGCTTCGATGGTGGGGCATGGCGTCAATGGGCTTAGCATGAAAGGTCAGGCGCCTGCCTTTGTGTATCGCCGACCGCTCACCGAGCTCAAACGAGGCGCTTCGAGTTTTCCGCCCAACTACCCCGAACTCTGCAACCCCGATGACTCACTTCGTTTTCCCAAGAAAAAACAGGGGCTTCTTTATGGGAAAGAACTCGATGGTCGCGGAACATTTTTTGAAGCCCAGGTTCGCGTGCTGCAAACCGATGGTCAAATTTCTGAAACGCCTCATTCGATCGAGGTGAAAAATGCTCAATCTGTCGTGCTCGCTGTAAGCGTCGCCACTTCTTACAACGGACCATCCAAAAGCCCTAGTCGTGAAGGAAAAAATCCAACGGCCTTGTTGGATTCCATTTTTAAGCCTCTCACATCGATCCCTTTTGAAACGGCTCGGAAAAAGCATCTCGCCGATTATCAGAAACTTTTTAATGCCTGTTCTCTGACACTCGGTGAGGATTCGCCCTACGCAAAACTTCCGACCGATGAGCGACTTCACAAACATGCCGACGACCCCGCATTTGCCGCACTCATGTTCCAATATGGTCGTTATCTGCTTATTTCGAGTTCTCGACCCGGAACCCAACCTGCCAACCTTCAAGGGATATGGAGTCGAAAAACGTTGCCAGCGTGGGGGAGTAGTTACACGACCAATATCAATGTTGAAATGAACTACTGGCCCGCAGAAGTCACTGGGCTTAGCGAGTGCCATCAGCCATTGTTTAAACTCATTGAGGAGTCGGTCCCTAACGGGAAACGCTCCGCAAAAGAAATGTATGGTATTAACCGTGGATGGACGATGCATCACAACACGTCGATCTGGCGGGAAACGAGTCCTACCGACGGTCAATGTATGTGGTTCCCGTGGCCGATGGGAAGTGGGTGGCTTTGTAGTCACCTTTGGGAGCATTACGCCTTTACAAAAGATGAGGCATTTCTTCGTAATCGTGCTTATCCGATTATGAAGCAAGCGGCTGAATTTTATGCCGATTGGTTGACGCCAAATGCTGATGGGTATTTGATTACTCCTATTTCCACGTCGCCTGAAAATCAATTTATCGACTCCAAAGGGCGGGCTGTTGCGCTTTCTCCGGGGGCAACCATGGATCTTGCCATTATTCGCGAATTGTTTACCCGCGTTATCGAGTCGTCAAAAATACTGAACGTCGATTCAGCATTCCGCAAAGAGCTTGAAGGGAAGTTGGCTAAAATTTTACCTTATCAAATTGGTAAACACGGACAATTTCAAGAATGGTATAAAGATTTTCCCGAGAGAGATCAGCATCACCGGCACATCTCCCATCTTTACGCGCTTCACCCATCTGATCAAATTACCCAAGAGAAAACACCCAAGCTATTTGCCGCCGCTCGCAAAACACTCGAGCGCCGTGGTGATGAAGCGACAGGGTGGTCGATGGGGTGGAAAATTAATTTCTGGGCACGGATGCGCGATGGCGATCACGCCTA
>CAZOWD010000174.1:0-4675 GCA_964583225.1 uncultured Verrucomicrobiales bacterium
ATCGTTACAAGGATTTTCATCAATAAATCGGTATGGTTATTTGGAGTATTCTATCGACTCGAAATCAACCTCGCCCATTTTCACTTAAATTCAAGAAACTAACGTAACTTTTTAATCGTTGGTTCATACAAATAGAAAAACCATCACTTTTCATCAGGCACAAACTTAAGAACCGTTCCGTTGATGCAGTAGCGCTGGTCGGTAGGCGTATTAAACCCCTCCCCTTTAAAAACATGTCCCAAGTGAGCGTCACAAACAGCACAACGCACCTCAACGCGCCGACCATCAGGATCAGCAAGTAACTTGACGTTTTTTGCGTTGGCGGGATCGTAAAACGACGGCCAACCACAGTGAGAATCAAATTTTTCTTTGGACGAAAAAAGCTCGGCGTTACACCCCACACAATAATAAGTGCCAGCGCCTTGTTTTTTAAATTGTTTGTAAACCTCCCCATGAGGAGCCTCCGTTCCCGATTCTCGGGCAATCCTATATTGCTCTGGAGTGAGAAGTTTTTTCCACTCGGCTTTAGATTTTTTAACTGCTTGGTGAGGTTGGCTTGGTGTGTGATCGGATGTGCTCATGGGATGTGGAGACTGAGCATTCACCACCCAGACAGCAAACACGCTGCCTAGAATGAGAATGAACGGTGTGATAATTTGAGATTTTTTGACCATGCTGAAATGGAGAAACGAAATGGAAAATTTATTCCTAACAGTGGTTTTTCTGACTGATTTTCCAAACTTCTACGCCAAAAGCCCAACGGGAAAAACAATATTGAGAAGCATGGTAAGAAAAAAGTTCGTAATTAAAATAGCGAGCGATGAATAAACCATAGCTCGCGTGGTCCCCTGCCCAACCCCAACAGCACCATCAGAAGCCTTCAACCCTTGGTGACAAGAAATAAGAACGATGAGAATACCAAAAACAAACCCTTTGATCAGTGATATATAAATATCTGAAATATCGGTGTGATCCCGTGTATGTTGCGCCCACCACGCTTCGGAAACCCCAAATGTTTGAGTTCCAACCACCCAACTGGCAGCAATCCCAAAAGCGGCCGATTCCGTAATTAACAACGGCACGGATACAATCATAGCGGCGAGCCGAGGCGTGACGAGGTAATCGATCGGATGCACACTCATGGAGCGCAAGGCGTCGATCTGCTCGGTCACCTTCATCGTTCCGATTTCCGCAGACATGGAAGCTCCTACACGACCAGCAAGCATCACTCCTGTAAGTGCTGGGCCCAATTCGCGAAGCATCCCCACGCTCACGAGCGCACCGCCCATCGACTCCATTTTTACGCCACTCAGCTGAAATAACCCCTGAGCCGCTAAGACAGCACCAACAAAGGCACCTGTGATAATCACAACGGGTTGAGATTTAAAACCGATCTCAACCACTTGATAAATAAAAAGATTCCAGCGCTTTTTCCCAAAAAAGAGAGATTCCAAAATCTGCCCAGCAAGCCCAGCCAACTCCCCTAAATAATCAATAAAGGAAATAAGCGGTCGGCCTAAAGCACTAAGAAACATACGAGCAATCTAAGTTTTAAAATTTTAAGTTTCAAGTTTCAAAGTAGCAGGCAAAAAAATAACCCGAACCACTCAAAAGCAGATCGGGTTAAAAATAGCTCTTTCAAGGAAAAATCCTAGAGGGAAGCTTTAAGGCTTGAAGAACACTTAAATCCAACAGTCTTGGAAGCTTTGATTTGCATAGCTTCTCCAGTCTTAGGATTACGACCCATGCGTGCTGGGCGCTCTTTAACAGAAAATGTGCCGAATCCAATAAGTTGGACTTTTCCATCTTTGCCTTTAACACCTTCGGTGATTCCAGCAAGAACAGCAGCAAGGGCTTCTTCAGCAGAACGCTTAGTTGCATCTGCTCCGAGGTTTTTTTGAATGGCTTCTACGAGTTCGGATTTATTCATAACGAGGGGCTTTTCCCACAGACGAGGCACCGTGTAAAGGTAAAATAAAAATCTTTTTTCTTAGGTTTTACTTGACTTACAGAGGAATTTTCTACCGAAACCACAAACCAACTTTACTGACCAAACCTCCATTTTACAACAACACCCATTTGTTAGACGCTGTTAGATCAAAACCAACAAAGCTTGCTATTATTTGCATACTTTCGTTATTACAAAAGAACCACAACCACATGACACTTTTTTGATAAAAATTTCTTGCGGTGAGGATTTGGGAATATATATAAGTTGTCTGCCGATGAATCCGCGGCACGATATCTATGGCGCTACGCTCTTTCATATCCACAATCTTTCTTTTTCTTCTCTCTGGTGTTGCCTTTGCAGGTAGCGAGGGAGAGGCACATGCGGGATTATCTCAAAAGGCTGTCGTTTTGACTCCCGAAAGTTGGCCACTTGCGATAACCAACTCCATGGTGATGGTTTGGATGGCAGTTCTACTCATTGTCGTTGTTTGCCAAATGGGAACACGCAAAATGTCGATCGTGCCTTCTGGATTGCAAAACTTTATCGAATGGGGAATCGAATCCCTTTACACCTTCCTTGAAGGAATCATAGGCTCACACATGATAAAGCGGACGTTTTGGTTTTTCTCTACGATTTTTATCATGATCCTAATTACCAACTGGCTCGGCTTGATTCCAGGAGTTGGAACGATAGGATGGGATATGGACGCAAATGGCCACATCCACAAACCCCTCTTTCGCGGCGGCAATGCGGATTTAAACATGACCGCAGCTATGTCATTTTTGTTTGCGATCCTTTGGTTTTATTGGGCATTAACTGAAAATGGCGTCAAAGGATTCCTCGCTCACCTCTTCGCTCCCAAAGGAAAGTTTAGCGGGATGATGAAAGTTTTCATGATTATCATTTTTGGAATGGTAGGCGCTATTGACATCGTTTCTATTTTGCTTCGTCCTGTAGCCCTAACCTTCCGTTTGTATGGAAACATTTTTGCAGGAGAAAACATCCTCGAGGAAATGATGAAAATGGTTCCTCCCATCCTAGGTTGGATCCCAGCACTTCCTTTTTACTTTATGGAGTTACTCGTCGGCTTGATTCAAGCCCTCGTGTTTACTCTACTGACAGCGGTCTTCTTAAAATTAATCTGTGACCACGGAGACGAGGATCACGAGGAGGAGCACGCTGCCTAACTAAAACCAATTTCATCATTCTGACCATGGTCAACCGTGGGGGATGAAGAAGAAACCAAATAACAAACCACACACTAAAATATGTCTGACTTCATTACAATGTTTGCCGAAATTAGCGGAAATATCCATGTCGGCCTCGCTGCTCTCGGCTCTGGTCTCGGTCTCGGAATTCTCGGAGCTAAAGTTGCTGAAGCCACGGGGCGCAACCCTGGAGCTTCAGGCAAAATCCTGACAAACGCAATTATCTTTGCAGCGCTTGCTGAAGGTATTGTCTTTTTCGCCCTTTATCTTGTCAAGTGAGCCCCAATAGGTAATTTTCTTTACCGTGCAGGACATCCTCCTGTGCGGTAACTTTCCCTTTTTTAATTCACCTTCCCCAACGGGTCTCCTTTCTAAGTTTTTCAACCTTTTCTATTCGCATGCTCAATTTCATTAATATCTTGGCAACAGAAGCCGTCACTCAAGCTGATAACGGTAATGTTGTAACAGAAATTATGCACACCTTTGGTGTGAACAAACAGCTTTTCTTCTCACAGCTGATCTCATTTTTAATTGTCGCTTTTGTGTTGAAAAAATACGCCGTTGGTCCCGTGCAAGAGATGCTTGAAAAGCGTCGCGCACGTATTGCCGAAGGTGAAGAGAAGCTGAAACGCATTGAAAAGCAGCTTGCGGAAAGCGAGAAAAGAACGCAAGAGGTGCTCGATAAAGCCAATGAGCAAGCCGCTCGTTTAATCAACGAAGCCAAGGAAAGTGCTGAGTCATTAAGCGAGAAAAAGACTCAAGAAGCTCTCGCTTCAGCCCAGCAAATCATCGCAAAAGCCGAAGAGGCCGCCAAAGCTGAGCGCAATGAGATTCTCGCAGACCTCAAAAAAGAATTTGGTCGCCTCGTTGCAACCACAACGGCCAATGTCACAGGCAAAGTTCTGACAGAAGCCGACCAAAAACGCATCAACAAAGAAGCCCTCTCCAGTATCAAAAGTTAAACCGACTTCATTGATTCTAGCCTATTCTATTTAACTCATTTCCAACCCGTGAAAATTTCTAAAGATGCAGCCCGAGACGCAAGACGGATTTTCCGTCTTTGCTCACCCGATGGTCGACTTGATGAAGACAAACTACGGGTAGCGGTTAAAAAAATAGCAGAGATGAAGCCTCGCAATTACCGTGCGATACTTCACTCAATCAAGCGATTGGTTCGTCTCGACCTCGAAAGCCGTCAGGCATTGATCTTGAGCGCTATTGATTTAGACACACAAAGTCGCGTAGAGATCGAAAAAAATCTCTCTGCTCAATATCAGGAAAAATTAACTTTCACTTATAAAACAGATCCATCGCTGATAGGAGGCATCCGTATCCGTGTTGGAAATGACGTATGGGATGGTAGCATCCAATCCCGCCTAACCCGTCTCGCAGAATCCTTTTAAGTCTCCCCCTAACTTTTCTTTTACCCTTTCAAAATAACACCACTTCAAACTAATTAGCCATGAGTAGCATCCTCCAGGAAATTGAACAACAAATCGCCAACGTTTCTTCGTCG
>CAZOWD010000175.1:0-4639 GCA_964583225.1 uncultured Verrucomicrobiales bacterium
CTATCCCGACTCTTTTTTGCGAGGGATAGCTAGCAAGCAAGAATCCAGAGAGGGCTCCACCCCCCATGTTCTCCAACCATAAACTTACCTATAGCCTTTCATAGAAAATTGTTGCGGTATAGTGTTTCCATAGTAAATACTGACCCTACAGAAAAACCAGTATGAAGAGAGAGAAATACAGCATGTCATTCACAGCAGGAAGCCTGTTGCTGAAAAAATCTGTCATTGCTCTCGAGCTATATAGCGATTTACGTGACTGGAAGCTAGTAAGGGATAAAATCATCCAAGACAACCTACTTCAAAGCCGCTCACTGAATTCACTGAAGCGCCATACCAGAGAGATCATTTCTAGACTTAGAACATTATCTGAAAAAGAGTTGGAGTGGCTATCGTATCAACCAGAGAACAAGCAGGCTTTGATGCTTTGGGTTGCAGTTTGTCGCCGTTATACCTTTATTGGCGAGTTTGCCTCTGAGGTAATCCGCGAGCGTTACCTCAGCCTTCAACCTCAGATATCCACTGAAGATTACAATGTCTTCTTCAATCAAAAAGCTCAATGGCACGAAGAACTCGACCGCATCACAGAATCCACACAAAAGGAACAACGGCGGATTGTCTTTCAAATGCTTCGCCAAGTAAACTTAATCGACAAACAAAACAACATCATCCCCATCTTACTACCGGCCGATTTCGTAGAACTACTTCGCAAGCGCACAGACCGTAACGACCTACACCTCTTTCCTGTTTTTGATTCTGACCTACCATCCTCATGAGCTCTAGATTTTCCACATTATCCATTTCTGAAAAATTCGATCATCTGCTCGCGGTCACCTCCAGCGAGCGCTTTCTTACAAAGCAAGGCTTAGGTAATGAAGTGCCGTTTTTCATTTGCCCGTATCTTCCCGAGGAAGCGGTAGAGATGGAGAAACTTCAAAAAAACCTCATTAACTCACTGAAACAAAAGGGCGTTCATGCCTTAGAGGTCAACCTCTATGATTTGGCTCATGAAATTTTACACAAACGCAACATTTGGGATCGCACTTTAGAGAAAGAACCTCACGTTAAAAAAGAGAAGCTTAAAGAACTGCTCCAAGGAGTCCTCGATCCAACCTCTACACTCATCCCAGCAATTGCAGAGAAAATGAATGAGCAACCCTTTGACATTCTCTTTCTTACCGGCGTCGGTGAAGTCTTCCCCTACATCCGTTCGCACAACATCCTCAATAACCTGCAAAGCACGGCTAAAGAAAAACCAACGCTGATGTTCTTCCCGGGCGACTTCACCCATTCCATAGAAAAAGGCGCATCCCTTGATCTGTTTTGCCGTTTTCAAGATGATAAATATTACCGCGCATTTAATATCGCTCAATACGAGATTTAACCCACTCCACAACTTTACCTTTCTCACTCACACATGAAACTTCAATCCATCTTTAGCAAGCCGTTAGACCGTCAAATAGAAGGCGTCATCAAGGCCGATGATACCGATAGCCTTCAACTCGAAATTGAAGAGTATGTGCTCACCAAAGAAATCACGAAGCGTCTCACAGAATTCCTCGAAGCTTACAATAACTACAGTGGCGCCAACGGAGTCTGGATTTCCGGGTTCTTCGGCTCAGGTAAGTCTCACCTGCTTAAAATGCTAGCATTACTTTTGGAAGACTACCAAGTCAATGGAGTGTCCACCAAACAAGTATTTCGCGAAAAGTGTAAAAACGATGAAATATTACGAGCAGAGATCGACAAGGCGGTAGCCATCCCCTCGAAAAGCATCCTATTCAACATCGACCAAAAAGCGGACACCACAAATAAAAGCGAGCTTGATGCCCTGACCTCAGTTTTTGAAAAGGTCTTCAATGAAATGTGTGGATACTACGGCAAGCTCGGCTACATCGCCAAATTTGAGCGCGATATGGATAGCCGTGGCCTGTATGACTCGTTTAAAGAGTTTTTCGCACAATCCGCTGGCATCCCATGGGAGAAAGGACGAGAGCAAGTATTACTTGAGTCTGAGAACATTGCCAAAGCCTACGCGCAAGCCACTGGCGGTAGCGCTTCCTCTGGAGAAGATATCTTAGATAAATACCGGGACGACTACACGCTATCCATCGAGGATTTTGCTGAGCGCGTCCACGACTACATCCAGACGCAGAAAAAAAACTTCCGGCTTAATTTCTTTGTCGATGAAGTAGGTCAATACATCGCCGAAAATGTCAAATTGATGACAAACCTGCAAACGATTGCCGAGACACTGGCAACCAAATGTAAAGGACAAGCATGGGTAATCGTTACCGCTCAAGAGGACATGAGCACGGTGATGGGGGAAATGAATAAGCAACAAAGCAATGACTTCTCAAAAATTCAGGCACGCTTCAAAACCCGGATGAAGCTTACCAGCCAAGATGTCGCCGAAGTCATCCAGAAGCGACTCCTCGCTAAAAACCAACAAGGCATCGACAGCCTCACCGCTATTTACCAAATCCAAAACAACAACTTCGGCACCCTCTTTGACTTCGCCGACGGCTCTCAGTCTTTTCGCAATTTTGAAGATCTCGAGCATTTTGTCCAAAGTTACCCGTTTATCCCCTACCAGTTCGGCCTCTTCCAGTCATCCATCCAAGAACTTTCCCACCACAATGCCTTTGAGGGAAAACACAGCTCCGTAGGTGAGCGTTCCATGCTTGGCGTTTTCCAAGAAGTAGCTCAGCAAATCGGCGACCACGAGCTCGGTCAACTCGCCACCTTTGACCTCATGTTTGAGGGTGTTCGCAATGCGCTCAAGGCAAGTATCCAACGCGCCATCCTCCAAGCTGAAAGCAACCTCAACAACACATTCGCAGTCCGGGTTCTCAAGGCATTATTCCTCGTCAAATACGTAAAGAGCTTTAAGCCTACGATCCGGAACATCAGCATTCTCATGCTAGACAGCTTCGATACTGATCACACCCAGCACCGTAAAAACGTAGAAGAAGCTCTTAACATACTCGAACAACAGACCTACATCCAACGTAATGGCCCTCACTACGAATACCTCACCAACGAGGAAAAGGACATCGAGCATGAAATAAAAAACACAACAGTAGATACTCAGGACATCCTCTCTGAACTCGAAAAAATCGCTTTCGACTACATTATTAAAGATCGCAAAATACGCTACTCTGCCAACAAACAAGACTTCATATACACTCGGAAGCTCGACGATAAAATGTATGGTCGCGAGCAAGAACTAGCGATCCACATCATTAGCCCGTTTCACGAGCACGCAGGTAACGAAGCGATACTCCAATCCCAATCGATGGGCAGAGCTGAGCTTCTAGTAGTCCTCCCGGCAGATGACATTCTCCTCCGCGATCTCACCCTGTTCAAACAGACCGAAAAATACATTAAGCAAGAAATCAGCACCACTCAAAAAGAATCCGTAAAAAGGATCCTAACGGAACGAGCATCACAGAACCAAAGACGAGAAGCCAACATCAAAGAATTACTCAAAGAACAATTTACTAAAGCCTCCCTCTTTGTGTCTGGCACTAAGGAGGATATAGCCTCCACAGATGCTCAATCCCGCATCATCAAGGGCTTTGAAAAGCTTATCGCCAAAACCTATCCCAACCTCGCAATGCTCCGGGGTGTTCAATACACGGAAAACGACATCTCAAGATACCTAAATCCCTCAGATCCAACACTTTTAGATGGAGACCTCGCCGTGCTCTCTGAGCCCGAGCAAGAAATACTTAGTTTCATTTCGAGAAACGCCAACCAACAAACGCGCACCAGCGTTAAGGCGGTCATTGAGCATTTTGAGCGCAAACCCTACGGTTGGCCCTACCCTGCTATTCTCTGCCAACTTGCCAAACTGCACGCTCGCTCCAAGATCGAGTTCCGTATCGATGCCAGCATCTTGCCTGATACTGAAATCCTCAATCAGATCACAAACACGCAACGTCAGGCACACCTTATCATCGAGACTCAAATCGAATTCACAGACTCCCAAGTGCGGAATCTTAAAGATTTCCACCAAGACTTCTTCGATCAACCAGCTTCGGTAAACGAAGCTAGACCACTAGCACAAGAAACGATCTCTAAGCTGAAAGACCTCATCGCCGAACTGGAGCGCCACCTTCCGCAAACAGATCATTACCCGTTTCTTTCTCCGCTTCCCGATTGCATCAAAACACTTACCGACGTATCAGATAAACCTTACACATGGTTCCTCACCGACCTGAAACAATCAAAGGACGACCTTCTCGACCTCAAAGAAGATGTGATCGATCCCATCCGGGCCTTCATGAACCCCGGGAAGCAAGGAGGACAAAAGTCTGTTTACGATGAAGCTCGAAGCTATCTGACACAGCACGAATCCAACTTCAACAACCTTGAAAGCACGCTCCCATCTGAGATAGCAACCCTACTTGATGATCCCGAAGCTCTGAAGAAAAACAACCTTCAGGAAGTAGGTAAAAAGCTAGCCGAATTAAAAAGCAACATCAACACGCTCCTTAACAACGAACGAGCTCAAGCCATAAAAACCTGCGAGACATTAAAGACACGCATGAGTAACATGGACGAGTTTGCCAAATTGACCCCAGAGCAACAAAACGAACTCTGCGAGCCATTCACCCAATTAGAAAACCGCCTTAAC
>CAZOWD010000176.1:0-4621 GCA_964583225.1 uncultured Verrucomicrobiales bacterium
ATCAACGGAGAGATTCTTGTTGTCGATGGCGGATGGATGGGACGCTAAAATCCTATAGAAATCTTTCAATAACGCAAAACAGCCCGAAGCAAAACGCCTCGGGCTGTTTTATGTTTTAAATGATAATCAGTGAAATTACTCAGCTGCCGCTTCAGTAGTTTCTCCTGCAGCAGCGTCAGCGCCTTGGCTCTTAGCTGTTCGGGTCTTAACCACAAGGGCAAGCACCACATCATCAGCAAGAACAGGAGATACACCTTCAGGGAAGGTTACATCACCAACGTGAAGCACATCACCCACGTCAAGGTGCTCTACAGGAACCTGAATGCTCTCTGGAAGGTCTTTTGGAGAACAAGTAATCTCGAGAGTGTGAAGCATTTGATCAAGGAATCCACCACGAGATGCGCCAATAGCGTCACCGATAAGTTCAAGCGGAAGGTTAGCGTTGATCTGAGTTTTATCGTCCACAGCGAGGAAATCAACGTGAACAATAGCACCCGTAAGTGCGTTGTGTTGCACGTCCTGAAGGAATGCAAGCTGAGTGCCTACGCCTTCGATGTCGAGGTTAACGAGAATACTATCAGAAGCTGCGTTATTGAGCATATCTCTAAGCTCTTTAGCATCAACTTTGACGTTTCTGTTCTCGGTTCCACCACCGTAGATTACAGAAGGAACAAATCCTTCGCGACGCATTTTCTTAAGAAGGCCTGACCCAGTACGGGCACGCTCAGTAGCTTTTAAAGTTTGTGTTTTAGCCATGATTATAGATATGGATTAAATAGTTGAAGTGATTAATAAATCGAATGAAGCAGGTCCGAAAATCGCAAATAGGTGGTAGTGTTGAGTGAGTTATCTGCGTCTCGGGGGCGGGTGTTTAACAGCTTATGCGTCAATGTCAAAGAGAGATGTTACTGATTTTCCCTCATGAATACAGGAAATCGCATCGCCAAAGAGTCCAGCAATGGAAACGACCTCCACTTTTTCACCGTAAGCCTGAGGCACAGAGTCTGTCGCAATCACCTGTTCAATGGGTGATTCAAGGATGCGCTTACGCCCCATATCTCCGAGCACACCGTGTGAAACGCCAGCATAAATCTTTTTAGCTCCGTGATCTTTGAGAATTTTAGCTGCGGCGCAGAGAGTGCCTGCAGTTTCGGTCATATCGTCCACGAGTAGCACATTGCGCCCCTCAACATCACCGATAACATTCATCGCCTCAACTTTCGTAGCGCTCACGCGGTGTTTCGCAACAATAGCAAGCTCTGCGCCCAATTTATCAGCGTAGGAACGAGCCATTTTCACACCTCCGACATCGGGAGAAACAACCGTTAAGTTACAGACATCTTCGCCGTGTTGTTCACGCAAGTGCTTAATGAACACAGGCTTTGCATAAAGGTGATCCACAGGAATATCGAAAAAGCCCTGAATCTGAGCGGCGTGTAGATCCATCGTCAAAACACGATCAACTCCAGCGGCTTCAATAAGGTTTGCAACAAGTTTTGCGGTAATAGGAACGCGTGGCTGATCTTTTCGGTCTTGGCGAGCATAACCAAAAAATGGCATTACTGCTGTGATCCGACCCGCGCTAGCACGCTTTGCGGCATCCACCATGATGAGCATTTCCATCAAGTTGTGGTTCGTTGCCGGACAAGTTGGCTGAATCAAATAAACATCTTCGCCTCGGATATTTTCGTTAATTTGCACAAACGACTCACCATCGGGAAACGAGGTAACATTGACGTCTGCGAGTTCTTGTCCAAGATGAGCTGCAATTTTTTTTGCAAGCTCCGGGTGTGCCTTTCCGCTGAATATTTTCATAATAGAAGTTATGCCTAGTGTGGTGGTAGAGGCAATCTGTAAGAAGATCCGCTAATGACAATCTTAAAATACGGAAAGTTGAGTTTTCCGGTAACCGTCAACAAGCAAAAATCTCACTTAGCCCCTTTATTTAAAAGAACTGCAGGAACCGTCATCACGAGAATCTTAACATCGAGCCAAAGCGACCAGTTATCGATATAAGCGAGATCCATTTTCACCCAATCCTCCCATTCGGTAATCGTATTACGCCCTCCAGCCTGCCACGTGCAAGTAATTCCTGGTTTTACACTTAACCGACGGCGATGCTCTGACCTTTCGAACTTTTTCACCTCGTAGACAGGAAGCGGGCGAGGCCCGACAAGGCTCATTTCACCACTCAAAACATTCAGCATCTGCGGAAGTTCATCGATGCTCCACTTTCGTAAAAAACGAGCAAATGGAAATACGCGCGGATCATCTTCGAGCTTAAAGACTGGACCGCTCATTTCGTTGCCTATTTTAGCTTTCACCTCATCGAGTTTAGCTTCGGCATCGGGAACCATCGTCCTAAACTTCCACATTTTAAAAGTTTTTCCATATTTCCCAGCCCGATCCTGACAAAAAAACACAGGGCCACCAGGGCTCGTAATTTTTATCCCAACCATCGCAAAAATCCACAGAGGAGAAGAAAAAACGATAATTAAAAACGCCCCAACTCGATCCATCGCCGATTTTACCAGCAACGCCCAAGAAAGCTCAGGAGTCGCACGGAGAACCAACATCGGCTTCCCTCCCAAATTATCAAAAGTGGGTCGGGAGACCTGCGTTCGGATAAATCCAGCCGAAACCCAAGCCTCAACCCCTTGCTTTTCACAAAGCTCCACAACGCGAGAAATCTGACGAAACACTGCACCGCGTGCCGCAATGATAACGCGTTGCACCGAGTGTTCTTCCAGCACATCTTCCAACGAATCCAAATTCACAGAGCCAATATCAAACTTATCCACCACCTTCCAGTAATCCGTCACCATTTCTGGCATCGATTCCAAAAGCTCCTGAATTTCCTCTGGAGTTCCTGCAATTACCACGCGTTCTTTGAGTCCCTCGTCTCGAGCGGCCTTACGAAGGATCGATCGAGAAATGGCATCGCGAATAAGCAATAAAATAGACGCTGTTGAAAACGCCGTGATCAGCACCATCCGACTCGCTGGCGACATTTGAAAAAACACCACCATCACAGAAACAATCAGCCCGATAAACGCAAGACAACGTAACATTTGGTTGATCGACTGAACCAACCTCTTACGCATAATATTTTTGTAGAATCCAAATAACTCAAGAATCAACGGAGTAAAAGGCACGACAATAAACAAAAGCCACGCAATTTGAAATAAGCCAATCTGTCCCATTTCCTCCAACCCCAACAGAGGCCTTAGGAACTGCCGAGACCGGTCAGCTATCCAAAATGACAGCAACACCAAAAAGGCATCACAAAGCTGCAATGCCTGAATGGAGAACTGTTCGTGAACTTTTGAACGAAACATGATAAAATAGAGAAGAAAAAACGCGTCCTCTTCTTAGGGTTTCACAACCAAAGGGGCTAACTTTTGTATAAAATCAGCCAAAATCGCCTCAGACTGCTTTACATCATACGCAGGAATTCCTGAACGAAGCAATCCTTGATCCGCATAAGCCTTGGTTACAGGGATCGAAAATGTAGCATACGCCCACTGCTGGTCATACCCTTTGAGCAATCGATCCTTCATATCTTGAAAGGTTCGCGCATAATGCCCCTCCACCACTACAGAATGCCCAAAAAAGGTATAATATTGCACCCGACGGATCGTCAACTCTCGTCCGTCCTCCAATTTTACGGGCTTACTACAAACAATTTCCTTAAACGGCATATCGGACCCGTCAGGCATCGCCCCTTTCACTACGATCTTACGCTCAACTTCGAAGTTCCACCCTTGAGCCTTTAAACAACGCTCAGGTCGGTGGATGCTGTTGTTTAGATCCTTCCCAGAAAACACAATCGACACTTCCACTGGAGGATGTGACCGATCAGCCACATTAATGTATTGCGCTCGTTCAAACTCAGTATCTTTCGCTAAAATCTGTAACTCCTTTCCCGTTACAGCCTCTGGAGTTCCACGCATCGACCCAAACTCCATCGGCAAATGCCTCTTTAGGCGCGACAATTTCATCTCTCCAGATTTGGGCAACAACCAAATCATCGAAAAGCCAATAAAAAGGAATGCAGCCAATATATAAAGCCGCCTAACAACCTGAGTTGTAGTGGTTGAATTGCTAGAAGTCATAACATCAAAATAAATAAAAATCCTGCCTTAATGGGCGAAAGCTATCAGAAAAAAGAACTCTGTAAAGCGAGGCAAATCTGTAATCGGCATCTGCTTAATAAACCTCATTCAATCGTCCTCACCCGAACCACTTTTTTATGTTCTTTCCAGTTCAAAACACGATCGATCAAAAACAATCCAGCCAGAGCAATCGGAAAGAAGAAGAGCAAGCCTGCCCAATCGTGATAAACACCCGCCGCAAATTTGCTATATCCCATTTCAGCTAACGCAATAATGGTGAAAATACGGAGAAAATTAGCGACCATAGCAAGAGGAATAGAGCACGCAAAGAGAAGTGCCATTTTCCAAAGTTTTTTCTGCGTAAAATACGCATAAATCGCTGAAATCATGACGAGCGCCATAATTGAGCGAATCCCACTACACCCTTCTGCAATATTCAACGAGTCCCATTTCCCCGTCGCCGAACTGATATCGTTTCCAGAAAGCACCAAATCCATTCCCAATGC
>CAZOWD010000177.1:0-4607 GCA_964583225.1 uncultured Verrucomicrobiales bacterium
AAACCTTTCACTGAGCGATTGCACCACGGCGTAAAGCATCGGGACTGCGACGAGGCTGATGGTGATAGCGACGATGAGGCCAAAGCATACCGTGGTTCCAAGCACTTTTCGGCTTTCGGCGCCAGCACCGGATGCGACGACGAGAGGAATGACACCAAGCACAAAAGCCACGGCCGTCATCATAACAGCTCGAAAACGAATGCGAATAGCATGGGTAGCCGCTTCGTGAATCGATTTCCCTTGAGCGCGTTGTTCCATGGCAAATTCGACAATCAGAATAGCGCTTTTGGTTGCCAGCCCAATGAGTAGGACGATTCCGACTTGGGTATAAATATTGTTGGTCATTCCGCGTGCGCTGAGTCCAAGAACAGCGCCAAGTAGAGCTGTGGGGACGGAGAGAATAACGGAAATGGGGATGCTCCAACTTTCGTATTGGGCAGCGAGAACAAGATAAACCATGAGGATGGAAAAGCCAAAGATACCAGCCATGGCCATGGGGTTGATTTGGCTTTCTTGATAAGAGAGGTCGGACCAAGAAAAACCAAGTCCGCTTGGGAGTTTTTTAGCCGACATGTCCTCCATGATTTGGAGGGCTTGACCCGAGCTAAATCCAGCAGACGCTTGACCCGTGATTTTGATGGACGGGTAGAGGTTGAATCGGGTGATCGTTTGAGGTCCAAGCACTTCGTTAACCTCACAAAAGGTCCCGAGTGGAATCATTGTGCCTTCGGTATTTTTGACTTTTAGTTTTTTAATGTCATCGGGATCCATTCGGAATTTGGCATCGGCTTGTGCCTTTACCTGAAAGACGCGACCAAATTGTGTATAATCATTGATGTAAGCCGATCCGAGAGCCACCGAAAGGGTGTCGTAAACGTCTGAGATTTTAACGCCACGTGCTGCAACTTGTTCGCGATTAATATCAATGTTGAGTTTGGGTGCCGTAGCTCGGTAGGTAGTGCGGAGTCCTTCGAGTCCCGTTTGAGCATTTCCGTCATGAATAACTTCAGCTGCCGTTTTTTGAAGAACATCGAGACCTAACCCTTTTTGGTCTTGGAGCATGTAGGTGAAACCAGAGGAAGTTCCCAACCCAGGGAGGGATGGCATAGGGAAGGCAAAGGCAAGCCCTTCTCCTAGGCTAGCCAGTGATCGGTTGATGTTTTGGATAATGGCCGCTTGGTGGAGCTGTTTATCAGGGCGTTCTTCCCAATTTTTGAAAATAACAACCATCATGCCGGAGTTAGGGGCTGCAGCTCCATCGATGAGCGAGTATCCTCCGATAGCGAGGACGTCTTTTACACCTTCCGTTTTTTCGACGAGAGCTGTGGCTTTTTCGAGCATTTGGCTCGTGCGCTCAAGGGATGCTCCGTCGGGAAGTTGCACGTTGACCATACAATACCCTTCATCTTCTTGAGGGACAAATCCGCTAGGGAGGCGTCCGTAACCGATGATGGCTATAGCTACGATCACAGAGAAGAGGATTACTGCGATCACGGAGCGTCGGATTGCGAGTGATACGACAGATGCTGTGCCGTTGGTTGATTTTTTGACTCCTCGGTTAAAGAAGGAGAAAAATCTTCCAGGTTGTTTGGTGTTTGCTTTGAGGAGGACAGCGCAGAGTGCAGGACTTAGGGTGAGTGCGTTGAGGGCACTAAAGAGCGTAGCAACCGAAATTGTAACCGCGAATTGTTTGAAGAGCGTGCCTGTGATGCCTGGGATAAAGATGGTAGGAACAAAAACAACGAGAAGCACGAGAGTGGTTGCAACGACCGGTCCAGAAACTTCTCTCATAGAAATAATGGCGGCATCGAGAGGTGATTTGCCTTCGCTGATGTGGCGCATGACGTTTTCTACCACAATAATGGCGTCGTCCACCACGAGTCCAATTACGAGAACGAGACCAAAGAGGGTGAATTGGTTAATCGAATACCCCAGGAGCAACAGGACCGCAAAGGTACCGATGAGGGAGACGGGGATCGTGACGGTAGGAATGATGGTGGCTCGAACACTCTGGAGGAATATGTAAACCGTAAGAATCACAAGTATCAACGTGAGAATAAGGGTGATAATAACCTCGTGAACGGAGGCGTTCACCACGTCGGTGGAGTCGTAGATTACTTTAGCTTTTACTCCTTCTGGAAAACTTTTTGAGAGCTCGGCAAGTTTGCTTTTCACGCCTTCGACCACATCGATGACGTTGGTTCCTGGGATTTGTGAAACTGCGATGGTGGCTGCTTGTTCTCCGTTAACGGTGGAAGACGTAGCGTAGGTGTTGGATCCTTGTTCCACGCGAGCGATGTCTTTCAGTCTGAGAACGTGTTTGTCATCTGTGACTTTGACGATGATGTTTTTAAATTGTTCAACGGAGACGAGTCGGCCAGGAGTCGTAACGATATATTCGAGGTCGGAACCCGATTTGGTTGTTGGCGGGGCACCAATTCGGCCAGCGGCGACCTGGGCGTTTTGATTGCGCACTGCGGCGACGACTTCAGCGGGAGAGAGGTTTCGCTCAGATAATTTTTCGATATCGAGCCAAATACGCATGGAGAGTTCCCCTACACCGTAGATGGTTACGTCGCCCACGCCATTTACGCGCGCCAACTCGTCGCGGAGCTGGATGCTTGCGTAGTTTGAAAGAAAGGCAGCATCGTATTTTGCCTTGTTTGTTTTAGGGTCTTTTTCAGAGGTGAGTGCGATGTAAAGCGCGGTGTCAGACGATTGTTTTTTAACAGAAATCCCCTGACGGCGAACTTCTTCTGGAAGGCGGTTTTCGGCGAGGGAGACTCGGTTTTGGACAAGCACGTTGGCGATGTTGAGATCGGTGCCAGGTTCAAAGGTAACCGTAAGTCTCATCGATCCGTCATTACCGCAAACCGATGACATATAGAGCATGTTTTCTACACCATTGATTTCCGTTTCAATGGGAGAGGCTACGGTGTCGGAAACCGTGCTGGCGTCAGCTCCTGGGTAGGTCGCGGAGACTGTGATTGTAGGTGGTGCGATGTCGGGGTAACGCGCAACTGGGAGAGAGATAAGTCCCACGATGCCCACTACGATGATAATAATGGAGATGACCGAGGCAAAGATCGGGCGTCGGATGAAAAATTCGCTAAACATATCGGATCAGGTAAAAATAAAAAACAAGGGGGGATCAACCTATTGACTAGGCACTTTGGATGACGAATTGATATTTTTTGGATCTTCGATGGGTTGTTTTGGAGTGTTGTCTTTTTCGTAAGGGACTGGCTTAGGAGTAACCTTTGCCCCTTCACGCACTCGTTGAAATCCTTGAACGATTATTTTTTCTTTTCCTGTGAGACCTTCTTTTACAATGCGAAGTCGATCGATGCGTTGACCCAACGTGATATTAACGCGCTGGACCGTGTTGTCGGGAGTGACAACCAAAACAAAGTCACCGCCGAGGTCGCGTTGAACGGCAATGGAAGGGATGAGAATCGAGTTTTTGCCAGGATCGGGGCTAGTCAGTTTAACGGTGACATAAAGCCCTGCAATAAGTGATTCGTCTTTGTTTGGAACGATAGCTCGGACACGGACAGTTCCCGTTTGTTTGTTGACCTGCACATCGGCGTAATCAATCGTGGCTGGTTCTGGGTAAACAGTGCCATCCGCTAGAGTGAGGGTGGCAAGTGTGGGATTTGATTTTTGCTCATGCTCAGATTTTCTTTTTTTGAGGTGCTGGAGAATGGCGCGTTCGCTAACGTCAAAATAGACACGGAGTGTGCTGTCATCAACCATGGTGCAGAGTTCGGTAGCGCCGTCGTTGCCTACGAGGTTAAACTGATCTACTTTGAGTTCGGAGATACGACCAGTGAATGGAGCTTTGATTTGGCACCAACTTAGAGTGTTTTGAGCTTCTGTGAGATTGGCCTCTGCTTGTTTGACGAGAGCCTTGGCGACCTTGACATTTGCTTTGGCTGTGTCGATTTGAATTTTTGAGATCGCTTCAGCGGCAGTTTCGCGTCGTTTCAGAGTGATTTCTGCTATGTTGAGGTCGGCTTTTGCCTTGATGAGTTGAGCCTTAGCGGCTTCAAAGGCCGCGCGGTATTGGGTGTCATCAATCTTAAAGAGGACGGTGCCAGCTTTGACTTTTCGGCCAGCTACGAAATCAGGGCTAATGGTTTTGAGGATGCCTTTAACGCGGGCGGCTAATACGACGGTGCGTCGTGCTTCGAGATGACCAGGAAACTCAAAAAAAGTAGGTTGGTCGCGAATGATGGGGGATTGCACGCCTACGGGCATGGGTGGAGGTGGGGCAAATTCGTTTTTTTTGCCACAAGAGAGACTGAGCACGGCGGGAATCGCACAAAGGTAAATGAAGCGGAGTAGGGGCGTTGTGAATTTCATGGTCAGATGAAGGATTAGAAAAAGAAAAACCTCGTTTAAGAAATAATCTAAACGAGGTTTTAAATTTGAATCGTTAGGATGTAAATTATTTTTTACTGATGTTCCGTTTGACTCGTAGGGTGGCTTGCTCCGCTTTGTCGATAATGATGTCTTCTTCGGTATCTTTTACATAGCGCTTAAGGATATCGAGAGCCCATTGTTCATTTTGGTGATACATGCCACGGATGATTTTAAGTTTTTCA
>CAZOWD010000178.1:0-4451 GCA_964583225.1 uncultured Verrucomicrobiales bacterium
AATCACCATGACACCTACATCCTTATTTCGCGTGGCCTTTCCCTTAGTGGCCGTAAGTTTGCTCACCCATAGTGCTTTTGCCGAGGAGGGAGGCGCTGGCCACATCGTGCCCGGTGGAGGGGCTACGATGGCAGATCTTGCCCCTGACAAACCTGGATGGGTGTTTGAGACGATGTATCTTCGTTACGACGGAAAAGCTTCAAAAAACCAGATGATCCCCGATGCCAACCTGCTAACGGCTGGTTTGAATGCCAGCGCAGATGCTCTTCTCGTTGGAGGAATCTACACCTTTGAAGACGACCTCTTCGGAGCTAAATATTCTATTGGAGCTTTTCTTCCCTATACGAAGGTGGATGTTTCAGCGGATATTACTTTGGGCGGGAAGACAATCAGAGGAAGGGATCAAGTGGATGGGATAGGTGATATGACGTTGATTCCAGCTTTAATGTCGTGGAGGCTTAACGATTGTTGGAAAGTAAATGGCTTGCTTACCATTTATGCTCCTACGGGTTCTTACAAAGAGGGGCGCTTGGCAAACACGGGCTTAAATCACTGGACGTTTGATCCCACAGTAGGTGTGGCTTATGCCAATGCTCAAACTGGCTTTAACTTTACCGCTTTTTCGGGGTTTGCTTTCAGCACTGAAAACAATGTGACGGATTACCAAAATGGCACCATGTTCCACCTCGATGCAAGTGTGCAACAGCTCCTACCACTAGGGCCTGGCTCTATTGGTTTTGGTCTAGAAGCTTTTTATTTTCAACAGGTCACAGGTGATAGTGGAAGCGGGAGGCTTCTGGGAGATTTCAAAGGAATGACTTCTGGCCTCGGTCCTGTTGTGAGCTACATTCTTCCTAAAGAAAATTCAACCTTCATCGTCGAAGCCCGTTGGCTCAAAGAGCTGGATGTGGATCGTCGTTTGGAAGGTGATTATTTCTGGCTGAAGTTTATCTACCAGTTTTAAGCAAACGCCATATATAACATATTTCTCACTATTATGAATTTTTCCTCCTCCATTCCGCAGACTCTTTCGTTTGCTCTTTCCATATCTTCTCTCGCGTCTTTTTTCGTGTTAGGAGGTGATGCCTTGGCTGGCTCTCCAGCAAACAATCCGAACAAACCCAAACTCATTCTCCAAATCACGGTCGATCAGCTCCGGGGGGATTTGCCCGAGCGGTTTATGAAAAACATGCCCGAGGGTGGGTTTCGATACTTAAAAAGCCAAGGTGCATGGTATGCCAATGCGCATTATGGTCACTCCAACACGGAAACCGTCGTGGGTCACACTATACTCGCCACGGGAGCCGACCCATCTGAACACGGGATGGTATCGAATGTTTGGTTTGATCGCAATACGGGAAAACTTGCCTATAACACAGAGGATAAAACCTGCCACATCCTCACATCGGGCGCCGATGTGGATAAATCCACTGAAATCGACGCATCTCAAGCTCTGGCCAGCACGGATGGGCGGTCGCCAGCCAACATCATTCCAACCACTTTCAGTGATGAACTTCGGCTCAGCACAAACGGTCAGGCAAAAATCTTTGGGATTTCAGTAAAAGACAGAGGCGCGGTTACTCTCGCGGGTCACACGGGCAAGGCGTTTTGGTTTTCCAAAGCTGCCAATGAGTTTATCACCAGTTCTTATTACTACAAAGATTACCCCGAGTGGGTAAAAACATGGAATGCCCAAAAGCTTCCCGCAAAACGATTTGGCAACCAGACGTGGAATCTTCTTTTAGAACCATCCAAGTATCTTTTTGGAAAAAACGACAATCAACCGTGGGAAACAAATGTTGGAACGTTTGGCACAACATTTCCCCACGCATTTGGAGATCCCAAAGGGAAGTATTTTGGCTCCTATCTCACCTTTAGTCCAGCGGGCGATGCGTTAACACTCGATTTTGCTAAAGCGTGTATCGCAGGTGAAAAATTAGGTCAAGATGACATCACCGACTACTTAGCGGTGAGTTTTTCATCTACGGATTACATCGGGCACCTCTTTGGACCATCGAGCTTAGAAGCGGAAGATAACCTGCTCCGACTCGACCGCACACTTGCCGACCTCTTTGCCTACGTGGATGAAACCGTTGGTCTCAAAAATACGCTCATCGTCCTTTGTGCCGATCACGGAGGCCCTGAAGCCCCCGGGTATATGAAATCGTTTGGAATCGAATCAGGATACGTTTCGCCCGATAAATGGGATAAAGCACCGTCGATTGCCCGACTCAAAAAACAGTTTGGTATTGGACAAAAACTCATCAAAGATTTTTTTCCTCCCTATGTTTATCTCGACCGCGAGTTGATTAAAAAGAAAGGGCTCGACCTCGAAAAAGTAGAGCGCGCCGTAGCCAAAGAGCTTATGGCAATCAAAGGGGTTGCTCTCGCGGTGAGTAGCTCTGCCTTACTGGAAAATAAACTACCCAACACCTACCTCAATCGTGCCGCATTGAAAAATTTCAACGCCAAACGCTCCGGCGACGTGTTAGTCCTCTTTGAACCTCAGTATTTCATCAATGACTTCGATGGTGAAATTGTCGCTGCCAACCACGGTGGCCCTTGGGTTTACGACACCTTTGTTCCCATTATT
This sequence comes from uncultured Verrucomicrobiales bacterium, assembly GCA_964583225.1. Classification (GTDB taxonomy): domain Bacteria; phylum Verrucomicrobiota; class Verrucomicrobiia; order Verrucomicrobiales; family Akkermansiaceae; genus Oceaniferula. The sequence goes on from CAZOWD010000178.1 coordinate 2,594, forward strand.
TTTGCCGGAGGGACCATTCAGCAAAAGCGCATTTACCGTCGGGTTAGCCCCAAAGATATCGCTTCAACCCTCGCTGCTGTCATGGGAACTCGGTATCCATCAGCTGCCACTGGCGACCCACTGCTCGAGGTAATGGATATGACAAAAGACTGGCAAAAAGCTCCTTCTTTAGTGAATGAGAAGAAATAGAAGTTGCAAATAGATTGCTAACGAAGTATGAATATTAGAACATCCTAAATAATTTTATGTATAGAAGAACTCAAAAAACGATAAGTCTCGGTGCGCTGTGTGCCGTAGCACTCGCTCCTTCGCTCGTTGCGAAGGAGGTAAAAACCTTGGCGAAAGCCACCGATGCCACACCAGGATTTAATCAAAAAATTCCAGAGAAAATCATGACCGCCAACGAGGTGAAAACTCGTTTGGGAACACTCAAGTTTTACGACGGCATCCCCACAGAAGACACGTTGAAAACCGTCTATGATAACCTCGACTTTTCTCGCGGAGTGGAGGTGTTTCTCAACTTTATCCCCGCTACTTCCATCGAGGCAATGCGTTTAGGGTTTAAAGATCTCGGCGCTGACGCCTTTAACAAAGTGGTTGTTTTTGATGACCTCATGGATTCCAATTCGCTTTTTCTCACGGGAAACACAGATACCGTTTATGCGGGAGCGATTCTCGATTTAGAAAAAACGGGTCCAACGGTTATCGAAGTGCCTCCAGGCGCTGGACCAGGTACCCTCAACGATGCTTTTTTCCGCTTTGTGGTCGATATGGGGGCTCCAGGGCCCGATCGTAAAAAAGGTGGCACTTACATCATTTTGCCACCTCATTACAAAGGTGATTTGAAACCAACGCCCAACACGTTCAAAGATAACAGTAGTGTTAAAGTGAAGGTGGGAAATGAAGAACGCGACGTTTGGATTGCCCAATCGAGAAGTTATACCAACTGGCTGATTCTTCGCGGATTTCTTGTTGATGGGAAACCAGATGTTGCAGCAAAAATGTGGCGTGATGGGTTAAAAATTTACCCGTTAAGCAAGGCGATTAATCCTCCTAAAATGACGTATATCAACGCATCGGGGAAAGCCTTTAACACCATCCATGCTAACAATATCGAGTTTTACCATGAACTCGCTACGGTGCTCGATAAAGAGCCCATCGATTTTATCGACCCCGAACTCCGTGGGCAAGCAGCTGCCATTGGAATTGTAAAAGGAAAGCCATTTGCACCCGATGCGCGGATGAAAAAGATTCTGACCGATGCCGTAGCCGTGGGGAATGCCACAGCTCGCGCTATTTCGTTACGTCCTCGCGACCCTTCGGCTTACCTTTTCAAAGGAAAGCAATGGTACACGGGTTTTGTTGGAAAAGACTACCGCTGGCTCAATGGCGATGGCAAAGCAGGGCGTAACCTCGATGCTCGCACGCTCTTTTTTTACTCAGCCACGGTAAACACTCCAGCCATGGCATTGGAAATTCCTGGTGTGGGATCGAACTATGCATTTGCGACTGCTGACAAAAATGGAAAAATCCTTTACGGAGAGAAAAACTACAAACTCACCATTCCCGCCAAAGTTCCCGCCAAAGATTTTTGGTCGATCGTGGTTTATGATCCCCAAACCCGATCAGAGCTTCAGACGTCTCAAGCTTACCCCAGTAAAAATAATAAACGCGACAAGTTGGTTTATAACAAAGACGGATCCGTCGACCTTTATTTTGGCCCTAAGCCGCCGAAAGGGAAAGAAGCCAACTGGACGCAAACGGTGCCAGGAAAAGCATGGTTTGTGCTCTTCCGTCTCTACGGTCCACTCGAGCCATGGTTCAAAAAAACGTGGCAGTTAAATGATTTTGAAGAGGT
>CAZOWD010000179.1:0-4327 GCA_964583225.1 uncultured Verrucomicrobiales bacterium
GTGCCTTTACGACCTTGTCATTTTCGATCCATGTGTAGGGAGGGAAATTGATCACATCTTCGCCCCAGTAGTAATCAAATCCGTGTGCGGTAGGTCCATCTGGGATGGATTTGGACCAATCGTAGGCGCTAGGAGATTGTGGTTTACCTGCGTGAGACGATTTATTTTTTGTGGCTGGTTTCTGTTTTTTGAGCAGGTGGTTCCAATCCCAACCCAAATGCCATTTGCCAATAGCAGCAGTGGTATAGCCATGGCTTCTGAGCATCTCGGGGAGGGTGAGTCGGTCAGATGGAATGACGGATGCTCCCATGGGAAGAACGATGCTGTGGAAATCCCGCCAGTGGTAGCGGCCAGTGAGTAGGGCGTAGCGAGATGGCGTGCAGATGCCCGATGATGAATGCGCATTAGTGAAGCGCATCCCTTGGCGGGCTAAGGCATCGAGATATGGAGTGTGGATTTTCCCCTCGGGATGGTAACAACTGAGGTCGCCAAAGCCAAAATCATCTGCGTAGAGGATGACAATGTTCGGTTTCTTGTGTGCTGCGGGAGTTATGGAAGTTGGTGTTGTTTGACCATTGAGCTGACTACAGATCGCGGCAGTCCCAGCCAAAATGAGAGTGGTGATTTTGAGAAGTAGGCATTGTTTTGTCATAAAATTTGAAAGTGATTGAAGCCATTCAGTCATGTTGATGTTGAAATGTAAATTCACCATGCAATAAATGTGTTTAAACAATACGAACCTCACCGACATGGGATACCACGTGACAACACAAGGCCAAATCTTGGAGGTGAAGTGGCTCTAGGGATAGCTTCCGAAAATTTCCCCTATCAAAGCTTTCAGTTCATGATGGAAGAGGAATTTTCAAAATTGCCAGTTGGCAAGCTTGTCAACGATTCTGCCGTTGACGGACAATTCAGCTTTTCTAAACATTCTCATGTCAGCCTACGAGATGAGCCGTTCATAATCCCATGAATCGAAGAGGCCGAACAAGACGGTCGAGGGAAACCGATCCAAACCCGTCATTTCGGCTGGCCTTGCCTGTTTTCCGATGCTATTCACATTCCGTTACACTGGCTCCCCCAGCGATCGGTCAGTAGCATCTCATCTTCCACGTTCGATAAAAAACATGAAAACCTTTCTACTACTTGTGGCATGCTTACTCACTTGGAAGGTTGTTCGGACAGATTGGAGAATAGAGACTACCGAGTTCAAAGGGCATGTTAATAGTGGTGAGGTTATCCGGAGTTTTACTTCATATACACCTAAAATATCTCCATTGTGGGATCGCCCTAGACCTATTGAACACGGCCGCGAAATAGAAAGTTGGGATAGGGCTATTCATCTATGGTTTGGGAGTGGAAAAATGCCACCATGCGTCTCGGTTCTTAAAATTAATTATTCACTGATATTATTTAAGACTCTCCCCTTCCTTCTGCTCTACGTTTTTATTATCATGGTTATAAGAATTCGGCGTGGAATGAAAAACAAACAAACTGAACAAGTCATTCCAGATCAGCCCGCTACACGCCTCCGCTCAAAATCCAAATAAAAACTTTAACCCGTCAAAGCGCGGTCTCAGTAGCGTATCGCCAGTCCTTTGATGTTTACCCAAAAATGAAAACTATAACAAAAATAAGCCTCTTCATCATATTCAGCGTAGTTTTATCAACATCTGCTAAGAGTTCTTCGTTGTCTATATTTTCAGCAGACGTGTTGGTTGTCGATGAAAAGGGGGTTCCGATAGAGGGCGCTTCTGTTGAACCCATTTCTCTTTCTATCAATTACCCTAAAGTTAAAACCAACAAAAAAGGAAAAGCTAACTTGGGCTTTAAGATTCAAAAGATACAATGGGTAACCGTTTCAAAAAAAGGATATGTAACAGTTGTCCAAGCTGATTACAAAGGGCTACCCAAACCCATTAAAATCATCCTAAAAAAATCCCCTTCATAAAACAACAAAGCAAACAAAACACAGCAGGGCAATCCACTACCGCTCCGAAGTCAAAGTTTATGATAATTTAAACCACTCCCCATTCGTTGAATTACACTCCCAGCAGAGGGTGCCCGTTCTTTAGCGTCAGATAATACACAAAATGATAAAAGAAGATGAAAGAGAGTTGTTTCGCTTAACCGAGATGTTACGTCGAATAGAGAATTCCCTTGAACTAGAAAGTGAACTACGTGAACCACTAACAAAGGCAGGATTGGCATTAATTCACTGCTTCAATAATGGCTTACGAGATCATCTTGAAAAAGATTATAATGAGGTAAAAGAGCCACTAAGTTTTGAACAAGAGACTATTTTACAGAACATGGGGATCGATACGACTTCTCCTAATGACGAAGAGAAAAATAATTAATCTAACGGATGGGATAGCTATAACCTCAACGCTGTTCATTCTCCTAAAAACAGATGGCTAAGTTTCCAACCAGAGTTCACGTAATTCTCGCTCGAAAAGCCGACTATGGCGTCGTCATTCGTCGAGGTCCATCAAAGTCAGTTTGCATCATTGGCTGGGATCGAAAAAAAGATCACTTCAAAATCGGACAGTGGCTGCGTGGTAGAATTTATGAGCGACGGTGCGACCTTTCACCAGATGGAAAACATTTAATTTACTTCGCCATGAACGGCAAATGGTCAAGCAAAGTAAAAGGGTCTTGGACAGCGATCTCTCGCGCCCCGTATCTAAAGGCTATTGGGCTTTGGGCAAACGGAAGCGGTTGGAACGGAGGCGGATTATTCGTGAGCAATTCCTCGTTCTGGCTAAACTCTTCCGCGTTAGGACATGAGGAACAACAATCGCCTGGAAAGCTGAGAGAGCATAAGGAGTTCCCCTTTCATGAGAGCTACGGTGGCGAGTGCCCTGGAGTTTATTATATCCGATTACAACGGGATGGGTGGATACTGCAGCACCATACCTCTGAGAACCAGAACAACAGCTATTCGGTATTCGAAAAAACGCTCCCCAAAGGTTGGACTCTAGAGAAAACAGCACACGAAACAACCAATCCACCAGTCGGCAAAGGATGCTACTACGACACCCACCGCCTGATTCACAAAGATCGCGAGATCATCCAAAAATTTCCAGATTGGGAATGGGCGGATCTAGACCGAAATCGCCTTGTTTGGGTAGAAAAAGGCGTCCTTTACAAATCACAGATCACCTCCAAGGGAATTGGCTATGCAAAACAACTCTACGATTTTAATCCCATGGAATTTAAAGCAATTGCCGCGCCCTACTAGACACACCTACTAAACAAACAAGCAGAACAAGTCTCGGATTCTTACAAACTGCTCGCTCAGAGTTGAAATCTTTATTAATATAAAAATCCAACCAATAACCCTGTTGACGAAGATCGTCTCTCGATAGCCTGTAGGCATTATTCAATCGTTATGCTAAAAAAGATCCAATATCTCAAAAGGCTCCCGCGTTCTTGGCTTATTTCTTGTATAGCAGGATTTTTAGGCTGTATAGGTGGTTTTATAGCAATTAAGGACTCCACAGATGATCGAGTCGTCGTAGAAGACTTTGTAGTGGGGGCTCCGTATGAGATTGTAGAAGTTGATGGATCACCAGTTGAAAGAGTAAAACATGGCATTATCGTGACGCGCGTTCCCTATGCTCTCATTGAACCTGGGAAGCACACATTAACAATCACGCAAACAGACGACCCAACGAATGAACCGATAAAGGTTGATGTCGAGATCCTTGAAGGTTTCAGATACAGACTCGATAAAACTGAAGAAGGTTCCCCTTCGATAGTCGCATTCTTCGACTAACAAACACGAACGGAACAAAAAATGAAATGCATTCTCAATGCCATTTACCTATTCACACTGCTATCCTTGATATCCGTGAACATTTGTATTGCTGGGCCTTCGGTTATTCTGCATCCAAAGTCCCCCACGATCAAGGTGTGGGATAATAAATTTGTTATCGTTCAGGAGTTCAAAACTCCAAAGAAGATCAAAACAATACAGGACATTTTTCTCCGCTCAAAACGAATAGGCAACACATCATCTCATTTGATATCTCCTACTCACAAAATTGATTTTTCAGATCGATGGCTACTAGACATCAAGAGCGGAGAGATCAGAATGCTCTCGAAAGCTGTGGTAAATGTTTATCAGATCACCCCAGAAGATTTGAAGATTCTTAAAAAGCTAATCAAAACTAAAAAATAACAAGTCCTGACTTGGCAATTTGGCGTTAAGCCAAATATGAGACATTACATTAGAGGGCTTGGATACAAGCTAGAATATAGACAAGAGTTACAAATTTTCCCTTTCGTTCTTCAGTTACCGTATTCGTTTAGCTACATTCAC
>CAZOWD010000180.1:0-4322 GCA_964583225.1 uncultured Verrucomicrobiales bacterium
TCATTCCACCAAGCGCCACTCTCATCTTCGATGTTGAACTGCTCGATTTTTAAGGGCTCAGTGAAGTGCTTTCGTTCTTGCCTCCTTAAATTTTTCCAGAATCTCTGAATATCGATTGGGGTCGCTGTTTAAGGATAAGTTGCTGGGATGATAGGAGTCAATGATCGGCAAATCCGTGAGCTTGGAGAGGTGTGAATGAGCTTTTTGTGCTTTCTTGCCAACGAGGATAATCACTTGAAGGTCTTTGAGTAATGCCAATAGCTTTTCTAGGTAAGGCAGGGCTTTTTCGATATCAGACATTTTAACTGGACGGATTTTGTTGGGGGTTCCCACGTACCAAGGGACGATGTTCCACAATATCGTTTCTTGACGCTTAAATCCAGATTTATCAAGAAGCCCGTTTATATTTCTAGCGGTAGGGTCGGGATTGTTGCGTGAAATGAAATCTGATCCAACGGCCTTCGGACCAGGTGCCTCTAGAAGGAATAGTGCCTTTGCCTCGACTCCACCATCACACGGGTCAAACATCGGGGTATCAAAATCGCTCCCCAGTTCATTCTTAAGTGCCTCAAGGTATTCGACGAGAGGTAAAATATGAGGAAGAGTCAACATGCTCCTTCGCTCAGCTAGTGCCGTAGCATTTTTTAGTTGGTAATCATCTTCTAACATATTTTTTATGTGTGAGTGGGTAGTGGGTGTGAAAAACTGCGTGTGATATGCTACTTCGTTTCAGCGAAATCGGCGGGGTAGGGGCGGATTTCGGCGGCTTTAAGGATGGCATTGTGACTGGTTTGGCGTAGGCCTAACATCAGGACGTTTTTTTTCTTTCCTCCAAAGTTGAGCCAGCACTCGGGGAGGTAGTAGTCGCGCTGTGGTCCTAACTCGTAGTGACGTCCCAGATTGTGTCCGTTGAGATACATGTATCCATTTCCAGAAGCATTGATCCGGAGAAGCCAAGGAATCCAGGTGTTTTCGGGTGGGTTGGGAAGATCAAATTCGAGTCGATACCAGGTGAGCAGGCCGTCTTGTGGCTGATTGCGTGGTTCGATGTTGTTACCCTTGCGGGGGATGGTCATTGAGGTGTCGAGCTTGACAAGTTTCCAAGCGGATTTTTGTTGGGTGGGGGTGAATCCCGGCTGAGTCCAACCTGCTTGGATGCCTCCGAGATTGAGGGAGATTTCCCAAGGAAGGAGTTTTCTGATAGATTGCTGATCGGAGGAAAGCCCGGCACGAGAAATACCAGAGAGCTGTTCCATGGGGATGTATCCGTGTTCGTGTCCGGCGTTTTCGTAAATGAGGGTGATGGTGTTTTTGCCGGATTTGAGCAGTCCTGTGAGGTCAAATTGGTTATCAAAATCGTTGGGACCGATACGCTTTCCAGAGGTTGACAAATCACGGGTTGCGCTATCGGCGAGACTTTGTTTGGGAGCGAGCCGTTTAGGGATTTTTCCATTAACTCTGGCGTTCATGATATCGCGCGTGAAGCTACGGATGAGTAACTTGTTGAGAGCACTTGCCTCTTTCTCTGTAAGAGTAAACCGGCTTCGGTAACGCACATAGCGGTGGTCGCTGACTCCGAGATCGGGAAGGGAGGTTTCCTTTTTCCAAGGTATCCAAGTGCCTCGGGCGGGATCTTCCTGACGGAGAGCCGTGGAGATGCGGACGGGTGATGGTAGCGTCTTAGGGCGTTGGGGGGAAGCTTGGGTTTTGGGATACCACACACCTTCGGAAACCGATTTGCCGGGAGCGATGACAAGAATTTTAGAATCCATGGGAGCCAAATCACAGAAAACATCAAATGGTTTCAGTGAGGTGTTAGAAGTGGTTTTTGAATCGACCTTGACCTCAACCTTGTTGCCGTATTGGTCGATGTTGTAGGTGGGCTCTTTGTGTTGGGCGTTTTTGTTAGGAAGTATGGTGAAGGTGCCTTTGGCTGGTTTTTGGCTGGCGTTGTGGAAAAAGACAAAGCGAGTGCCATCGCGTGCTACGCGCACTCCGGCTGTGATTTCCTTGGGCGCACCCTTGATTTGACACGGTCCTCCGTGGGCGTGGATGAGAGATTTTTCATTGTCGTGGATAAACTGACCGATTGCTTTGGCGGCTAGGTATTTATCACCGACCGCGCCACATTCACGGATAGCGGCATTGTAGTCGTAGCTTGTGGTTTGTCCGCGGGCACCCCATCCAGCAAAGTGGGTGCCTCCGACAAACATGTAGGGGTTGAGGATGGTGGCACCGCCGAGCATGGACATGACGTTGATGGCTTGGTAGTGTTTGGCATCGGAATAATGATCTTCACTGAGACCTCCTCCAATGGTGGAAAACCACCCCCCTTGGAGTTCCGTTACCATGCCGGGGGCATCGGGCTGTTTGTGTTTGAGTGTTGCCATGCGGTAGGCACAGTCGCCGGCTTTGAAGTGCCCCACGTAATAGTTGTCGCTGTCAAACACTTGAGAAAGAAGCGGGTCTTTGCTCGCGCGGCATTGGTTAGTGAGGCAGGTGAATATGGGAACATTCACACCAGAGGCAATGACGGATTGATAGAGAGCTCGCAGGAGGGTTTCTTTATTTTTGGTGCCATGGTGATTGTATTCGTTTTCTATCTGCACGAGAATGATTCCCTTTTCTCCGGTTTTTTTAGCGGTGAGTTGGTGTTTGGCAAAAACGGGGCAAATGGCTTTATACCAGTGTTGGGACCATGCGATGTGCTGTGGGTCTGCGCTGCGCAGCCAAAGTTCGGGCGCTCCCGGGTAACTCATATCAGGCATGAATTTGGGTAACCAGCGGGGGTAGGCACCGCCAGCCCACTCGGCGCAGATGAACGGTCCTGGTCGGACAATGGAATACATGCCAAACTCGTTGTGCACCATATCGAGAAAGGCTTCGAGTTGTTTGGTATCCACTTGGGAGTAGTCATCAAGCCCCTTGGGCATTTCGCGCTCATGGATATTCCAAGGGACGTAAGTTTCAACCGTGTTGAACCCGGCTTCTTTGATTTTGGTGAGCCGATCGCGCCAAAGTGCTTGGGGAGTGCGAAAGTAGTGAAAGGCAGCACTGTAAATAAAAACATCCTTGCCATCAATCGTCATGCAGTCGCCAGAATAGTGAATGCGTTCGGGGTGGGGGAAGGATTTTTTGGGAATACCTGCCTCGGCATAGAGAGAAGATGCCCCGAAAATCAGGGAGGCCGTAATCAGCAAAAGAGAGGTGGCTTTTTTAGTCATGATGGGTATTTTCTACGGGGCAAAGTCCGCCAATGTTTCAGAAATAACAATAATAAATTCCCCCTTCGACAAAGCTCTATTTATCCTGATTTTCATGCTTGTTGCTTGAAAGTATCTTAAAGATCGCTTTCTCTTTTGAAGAGGGATACATTTTTAACAGCATATCACTTCAAGAATGAAAGGAACTCGCCTGTAGATACGTTACCTCTCTCATCTAACTTACCTCACAAATTGTCATGACTCGGTTCTCTCTCCTCCACTACGCTACATTTATTGTTTTATGCACACTTACCATTGGAATAGCCCCCCTGTCAGGGGGTACCAATGATAGGTCTATTGTCCGACTCAATAACGATTGGGAATTTCAAGTAGGTGATCAGAAACAGCACGTCACCCTCCCCCACAGCGCACACCTCGAACCCTTGGTGTTACTCGATATGTGGATGGGTGATTGCACGTATCATAAATCCATCACATTGACGGAGAAAGATCTCCAACGAAATATTTTTCTCCGATTCGAAGGTGCCATGCAGGTGGCAAAAGTATCCGTGAACGGGAAATTACTCACAACCCACTACGGAGGGTATCTTCCGTTTTTAGTGCAGCTTAACTCCGTTGCTCACGTTGGAACAAACACCATAACCGTAGAACTCAATAATGAACACGATGAATCCATCCCTCCTGGAAGACCGATAAAAAGGCTCGACTTTGCTTGGTTCAGCGGAATTTACCGGAATGTGGATTTAATTTTCACCGATAAACTACACATCACCGACGCAGTTCATGCCCAACAACCAGCGGGAGGAGGTGTCTTTTTTTCTACGATCTCAGCCAATCGGGAGAAGGCATTGGTTCAAGTAAAAACCGACGTAAAAAACGATTATAACAATAATCAATCGCTATCTATCCGCACCTCGCTCATTGGGGAAAATGGTCAGACTGTCGCCACTAAAACCTCCTCACCAATCGACCTAACAAGTCAGAAATCTACAACGATCACTCAGCAATTAACCATTTCTAACCCAGAACGATGGTCCCCAAAAAATCCCAACCTCTACCAACTCAACGTTGAGGTTCTTCGAGACGGGCAAAAGGTTG
>CAZOWD010000181.1:0-4244 GCA_964583225.1 uncultured Verrucomicrobiales bacterium
ATCCCCCACCCCTATAAAATTGACGCACGCTAAGATCCTCCTACGCTTCTCACACGCATGAGACTCGACCGATTCCTCACCCGCCACACCCCATACAGCAGAAAACAAATCCAACCGATGTTAGCTGCGGGTCGAGTGATGGTTGATGGAGTAATCGAAAAAAACACGCAACGCGACATCGGCGAATTTACTCACGTCTCACTCGATGGAACACCGCTCCAAAATTCTCGGGCGGTTTACCTCATGCTCCACAAGCCTGCTGGTTACCTTAGCGCCACGACCGACCCCAATCACCCCACTGTGATGGAGTTAATCGACTGTCCCGAAACGTTGCACATCGCGGGCCGACTCGACCGCGCCACCACTGGGCTTCTTCTCCTAACCAATGATGGAAAATGGTCTCGCCAACTCACCGACCCCGCCCAAAAAGGAATCATAGGAAAAGATGGCGTCCCAAAAACCTACCGGGTAGAAACCAGCGAGCCTATTGCGGAATCCACCGTCGAATTATTTCAAAAAGGGATTTATTTTGCCTACGAAGACCTCACCACTCAACCTGCGGAGCTTGAGATTTTAGACAGCCACCACTGCCTGCTCACCATCTACGAAGGACGCTACCACCAAGTGAAGCGCATGTTTCACGCCGTAGGAAACAACGTGCGCGCCCTGCATCGGGTCAGCGTGGGCAACATCACACTCGACCCAGCGCTCGCCCCCGGAGAATACCGTCACCTCACGGCAGAAGAAATCAAAGGAAACTCTCCCTCCCATCCGCCTGCAAAGAGCTAAAAAGAGAGCCCTTATTTTTCCTTCCGAAAATGCATCTTTTTACCCGTAAGCACATCAAATGCCCCCTTCCCTTTCTCGAGGGTTAAAGCATACAGCACATGCGGAATGGTTTGTGAATCCACCCCTATGGGTAGGTATTTCTCCCCACTCATCGAAAGATCCCAGATTGTTAGTGATTTCAACCGCCCCTTCGCTCCGTGAAGCCCCATGGAATCAGAAAAAACGCAGGTATTCATGACGCTGTTGAGCGAGTGTTTTTGATAAAGCGATCCGAGCGTCCCCTGCGCCACGCGCTTGCCATCCACAAACAACGTCACACCACCCTTAGCCGAAATAGAAAAGGAAATCATCACCCATTGCTTGAACGGGACTGCTCCATTTGCCGATTCCACGCGAATGGCCTGTTCTTTATCCACCTTAAACGTGCGGTGTAAATTGGCATTTTGTTTAGGTGATAAAAGCATCGTCAGCTTTCCTCCTTGATCCACGCTCAACAGCCAACCTTTTGCATCTTTGTAAAATTGCCGACGACTTCCCGCCAACACGCCAGGGGCATCTAACTTCACCATCATCTCCCAAGTGCGTTTCTCTCCTGCTCCAAAAAGCTCGAGAACGCCAAGATCCAAATGACCTTCCGTCATCATTAGAGAGGCATCTGCATTTTGCTTTAATGTTTTAGGTGCATCCACGGCTTTCAAAACCGATGATTTTGTCTGAATGTTCGGCGTAAACCGAGGTTGCAATACTAACTGAACGGAATCGCCCGACTTGATATTTTGAGACCTCAACTCCGGCAAACCACGCCCTGCTTCTTTTCCATTCACGAACCATTTGTAACGGTAATAATCCGGCGTTACCCAATCGGAATCCACTCCAAAAACCTTCACTCCGGCAACATCATTGAGCTGCTTTATTTTGAAGCCATTTTTATAAAATCGCTCACAGGGCTTCATCAATGGTGCTGTCCAAGCGCCCCGACCGTAACTCGCCGCCACCATTCTTTGGTTGGGATAATCAATCCGAATTTCTCGAAAATCTTTTAAGTTATAGCCGTCCATCCAGAATTTCCACTCTTTGGCTCCCGATGCGCGGTAAAACACACCAAACCCATTCACCAAAGCATACAAATCTCCTTGTGTCCCTTCGTGGTAAACCAACTCAACAACTTGCCCCTTGGGTAAATTCGCTGAAATATCTTTCCATTTTTTTCCTCCGTCTAACGTTTCCAAAACTTTTCCATTCATCCCGCCAATCCATATTTGTTTTGGATTTTCAGGGTTTATCGAACCCGATACCTTCCGCATCCGTCCTCCAGATTTGAAATACTTGGGGTAAGCTTGAGTTTTCCACGTTTTCCCCATGTCTAGGCTCTGCATCAAATCATGCGCTGTAAGTAGGGTGAGAACCTGAGGTTTTGTGCGAGACATATTCACGATAAACACCTCCTTCTCAACATTAGGAACCCGCTGATAATGCACCCCTCGGTCATTCGTCATATAAAGCCACTTGGGGAGTTGTTTTGATTTGGCGTCCTCCCTACGTCCCATGACGACAAATAATTGATCTGGATTGCTATAATTCACAAAGGACTTAACCATCGTCCAAGAGTGCATCTTCCACCATCCAGGCTCAAGAAACCCTTGGCCTTCTTCTTTGTCGGTTCTGCAACACGGGTAATATGTTACATTGGTATAAGGGTTAATAAATATCGAGTTTCCCTCATATCCTGCCTCATTTTCCCACCGTCCATAACGGTTGGTTTGCACATTTACGTCTTGAGTATTTCCTGCGAGGTAATGGTCTCCAAACTCATTCACGATAATAGAATACCACAGAAAAGCAGGCATATCCCCGTTGATATTAATCCAGTTTGTCGCCCGCTTTTCCCGCTTCATCATGATGCCGGCATCACACCCCTTCACGCGAAAATCCTTCAGTCTAGGGTGAAATTTTAAAACGTGATTATCTGCGTTGTGCCCCCCGTGTGGAGAAGGAGCGATCGATCCATCCGCCATCACGGCATCGGCCCGTTTTCCCCATGAGAAAGGTTTCCAATTTACGCCACCGTCGAACGACTCACAACTGCCAACGCTCGATGCCATTAAATGGTTTTTATCAAATGGATCTACCTCAAAAAAGGTTGTCCAACCACTACTTCCGTCCCCACCAAAAATCCCCTGATCAAATCCTATTTTTTGAGCTGAATCTTGACGCAACTCCCAAGTTTTTCCCTCGTCTGGAGAAAAGTGAACCTGTGTATTTTTACCTTGAGAAACCGCTACGTAGAGGCCATTTGCATCTTTTCCTGACAGAGTGGTAATAAACATCGGTCTATCTCCCTGTTTGAAGTCCTTCAACAACCGAAACGTTTTTCCAGCATCCCGTGAAATATACAGTTTTGAGCGACCTCCCAAATAAACCACATTCCGGTTTCTTTTGTGAAATGCCATCTCTTGAAGGTTGTTATCCTTCACATCGATATACTGCCACGATCTCCCTGAATTTTCGGTTCGATACACTCCTTTTTTCCATCCACCATTTGACCCATGCGTTTTCGTGACCACTCCGATAATAACCAAGGCATCTCGAGAATTACGGAACGCCTCCACCCATTTGAACTGAGGCGCTCTTCCCTGCTTGTGAGCTTTATTTTCCACAGAGTGCCACTTCCCCCCCATGAGAGTTTTTCTGTATTCATACAATAACCCCATGTGAGAAATCGAAAATACGTGATAAAAGTTTTTGGGGTCTACGATGATATTTTCCGCGCAATCTCGGTGTTCGCGCAAAGGGATTAAATCTGTAATCGAACGCCAATGACGTCCCCCATCTTTTGTATAAAAGATCCCATCCCCATCTGGGTTTGCATACATTTCCTTCGGGTTTTTCGGATTTAATTCTAAATCATAAATCCGTCCCGCTGTGGGAACCATCGTGATATGAGACCACATCCCTGGTTTATTCGACACCTTTTTGCTAAGCGGCGTAGCATTTGAAACGCTCGGAAAATCTTTCTCAAATTGGGCGTAATCACTCTGATACTTTTGCAACAGCATCGTGATGTATTGCGTAAAGTTTGGCAACGGCCTTGGCTGAGACAACTCAGCATCAAACAAATGCGACAACTCATCAGAAAATCGATCCGCTTCCTTTCGGTGCCACCCGCACTCTTTTAAATATTGATTATATTTCTGTAAGCTCGGCGATTCCTTCCTATTCGTCTCCCCTCTTCCCACTCCATCCTTGGGAGCATCTTCAGATTTGGCCCAGACATCTCCAGCCAATAAACATAAAATTAAAGTAACAGCAGCGTATAGTCGGGCCAAGCTCATCATATCTCGAAAACATTCATTTGCCCCAAAAACACCGCCACTCAACATGAATAGATATGTTCAAAGAACAACTAGGTTGCAAAGAAGAGGAAATCCCCTAATTTGACAAACTAATTTTTCTCA
>CAZOWD010000182.1:0-4208 GCA_964583225.1 uncultured Verrucomicrobiales bacterium
CCACTTAGCCCACAACGAGCGACCGATTGGAAGTTTCCTTTTGGCGGATCGACTTCAACGATTTCTTCCTCGTAATACTTTTTACTTAATCCTGAATTCCAGAAATGTGCGAGACACTCCCGTTGAGAGAGCCAAAGTGAGTGGTCTTTACGGCTGCGATAAAGAAGTTGATCTTCACTTTCAAAAACAACATAAAACCGATCAAGCTCGTCCAAAACTAACCAAGCAATATCAAACACCGAGTGCGTGCGCCCCGTTGCCAAAATATCTTTTGCCAAAGCGTCCAAACCTTCTTCAATCGGCATAATACGAGCCGTAATCCCCTCAGGTGCTGGCACATATGGTTTCCGAGCTCTTCGCTCATTCCCTCGCCCTCCGCGTTGATCCCGATTACCACGACCGCCGGCATTGCGTCGACGCCCCCCTTGCTGACCACGATCTCGTTTCTGATTCCGACTTCCTCCTCGCGCATCACCGCCTCGGCGTTCACCCCCATCATTTTGACGGGACCGCTGTGATCCTTTCGGTTGTTCTTTTGCCCATGCGGGAGCAAAACTTAAAGCACTCAAGTCTGGAAGTTGATTATCGGAATCCGTTGATGAATCGTTGTCACTCATAGCTAAGCAGGGTTTTACACAAATTTTCAGCTAACGGAAGCCTTCAAATGCAGAAGTTTTTATTTTTTTGCCTATTTCCCAATACAAAAACTGCTGAATATCTCTCCAAGAAGTTCTTCAGTGTCGATTCGACCCGCTATTTCACCGATCGCATCCATAGCTTCGCGAAGGTCCATTGAGATAAATTCGGCACCTGCACCCGATAAAAGCGTTTGCTCTGCAGCTTCGAGCGCAGACTTAGCTCGTTTCAAACACGCTTGATGTCGGGCATTAATCGCCACGGCATGCCCTCCCCATTCGCCAACACCCATGGATAATTCATGCGCTACGGCCTTCACCAATTCTTCCAATCCCCCATCGCGCACACAGGAAACTCTAACCCCTTCCACATTTTCCCAATCGGAGTGAAGCGGTAAATCTGATTTGTTAATTACGAGAATATGATGCCGTGCTCCAATTTCCTCTTTCGTAAGACGCAAAATATTCGGGCGACTCCCATCCACAACCTCAAGAATCAAATCGGCAGACTGCACTTGCGCTCGGGCGCGATCCACCCCCTGTTGCTCGATTGCGTCTTCAGTATGACGCACCCCTGCGGTATCAATCAAGCGCACAGGAATCCCATCCAAGTTCAAAACCTCCTCTACGGTATCACGCGTAGTTCCCTCGATATCGCTAACAATGGCTCGTTCATAGCCGAGCAACTGATTCAGAAGGCTCGACTTCCCTGCGTTTGGAGAGCCAAAAATAACAGTCCGAACCCCCTCACGCAAAATCCTGCCCTGCTCCGCCGTTTGTAAAAGTTTTCCAATTCCAGCGCTAGCCGACCGAAACCGCTGACTCAACTGTTTTCCCGTATCGGTATCGATATCTTCTTCTGGAAAATCAATATAAGCCTCCACATGCGCAGCAATGCTCAGGATCTCATTCCTAATTTCTTCAGACTTATTTCCCAACGTCCCCTGAAGTTGCTCATGGGCAGCGCGCATCGCCAAATCTGTTTGCGCAGAAATAAGGTCCATTACCGCTTCGGCCTGCGTCAAATCCATCTTACCATTGAGAAAAGCACGCTGACTAAACTCTCCCGCTTGAGCCGGCAACACCCCCACATCAAAAAGCCGTTGCAACACCCGACGCATCACCAGAACCCCACCGTGGCAAGCAATCTCAACCGAGTCCTCACCAGTATAACTCCGCGGCCCATGAAAACTAGTCACTAACACCTCATCGATAGCCTCTCCGTGTTCGTCCACTATTTTAGTCAACGTAGCACACCGCTCTGAAAAATCGGCCACATCCCGACCACTCGGCAAGCAAGCGCTCACGAGCGGCATCGCTTGAGGCCCACTCACACGAATCATTCCAACAGCTCCCATCCCCGGAGGTGTTGCTATTGCGGCAATTGTATTTTCCATCACTTATTTTAAAAAGATTCCCCGTCTTTCTAAAACAATCATCAAACAAGACAACTATGAGCAACGGGAAGACGCACGCTAACGGCAGGCTTCATTTTTGTCAAAAAAAAGAAAGCAAACGAATCATTGCCGCGTATATTGATCTTCAGACGCACATCATGAAATCTGCAAAAACTCGACACACCGTAAGCAACTCTCGAAAAGAATGGATCATTAGCGGAGCTCTTTGCCTCTCCTTTTTTATTCTTTTCATTTTCTATTATGAAGTCCGCAACAAACCATTCTCTTTATTCACTACGGAAAAAGCGACTGCGATTGCTTCGCTTTGCTGCATTTCTACCGCTCTTTCCCTAGGACCCATCTCGCGATTCTTTCCTTCATTTTTCAAATTGCTCCCTTACCGTCGCCCTTTGGGAATCATTGCAGCGATTATGTCCATCCCTCATGTTTTACTTGCGCTCATCTATCTACCGTTAGCAAAAAGCAGCAAATATTCTGCCGATTTCCCCATGAGTTGGTTCGTAGACCACTGGCTCACTACCGTTGCTGGATTTTTGTGTTTCGCTCTTCTTCTTACAATCGCCATCTACTCGTATCCCAGCAAAGTCCGCCAACTCGGCAAACGCAAGTGGATGATTTTACAAAAACTAGGATACCTTGTGCTGATTTTCATCGCCATCCATTTACTGTCCATGGGAAAAATCCCTAAAAATTGGATCGCTTGGCTCGACACAAGAAACTACCCGTTACCTCCAGGATCCTTTCCTCAAATGGTGATTTGTCTCATCCCTCTTATTTTAAAAGGCATCGACCTCTTTGTGCACGGCGACTCACTCGTCACCAAGAAAAAGTGAAAAGCTCACAGCAAGGAACCGCAAAAATATTTGCGCGTTCTCCGCTACGCCATCAGTCACGTTCGAGAGACGGAGATTTTAAAATAAAAAATCCAGCAGTTAAACATTAACGGTTTGCTGCGAGCACTTCATCAAGCACTTCAATGCAACGCTTATTTTCAACCTCTGTTCCCACAGAAATCCGGATCCATTCAGGGAGTTTATAACCACCCATCGCCCGCACAATCACGCCTTTTTGAAGCATCGCTTGAAAAACGGCATTTCCATCACCAACTTTTACCAAAATAAAGTTCGCGACGCTTGGCACGTATTCCAAACCTCGGGCATCAAACGCATCGGAGTAAAATTTTAATCCGGCATCGTTCATCGCCAAAGTGGCTTGCACATGCTCTGCATCATTGAGAGCTGCCAAAGCTGCGGTTTGTGCCATTGCATTCACATTAAATGGCTGACGTGCTTTTTGTAAAATAGCGGCGACTCCTGGAGCGCAAAGCCCGTAACCAACCCGAAGACCCGCCAACCCATACGCTTTAGAAAAAGTCCGCAACACCACCACATTCCGACCTTCTCGGATATATTTTAAAGTATCTGGAGCATCGTGCCAAAATTCAAAATACGCCTCATCAAACACTACAACCACATGATCAGGCACCGCTTCAATAAAACGATCCAACGCCTCTCCGTCCACAAAAGTTCCTGTAGGATTATTGGGGTTTGCGATAAAGACCAATCGGGTATCTTCCGTGATCGCTGCGAGCATTCCATCAAGGTCGTGAATGAAATTTGGATCAGACACTTCAACATACTTTGCGCCAAACAAAGTAGCCATCAATTTATAAACCACAAATGCATGTTCCGCTGCAATCAATTCAGCTTTTGGGTTTAAAAAACTATGACATAGCAACTCGATAATTTCATTCGACCCGTTTCCTATCACCACATTTTCCAAACCGAGATCATAGCGATCTGCCAATGCACTACGCAATTTGTGACCAACGCCATCGGGGTAAATATGCACTTGATTCAGTTCATTTTGCATCGCCTCCTGCGCCTTTTTTGAAGGTCCTAGAGAATTTTCGTTTGAAGCTAATTTGACAATAGAATCAGGATCCAACCCAAGCTCGCGGGCCGTTTCCTCGATCGGTTTCCCTGGCTCATAAGCCACAAGATCACAAACAAATTGATTGGCAATACTCTCAACAGATAATGGGTCGGATGATGATGACATACTCGGCATGGCAGAACGCTAATCGAACTACCAGACTTTCGCAATTCTCGATTCTCTAAAAACTTACCATTCTGCCACTTTGTTGAATAATCCC
>CAZOWD010000183.1:0-4200 GCA_964583225.1 uncultured Verrucomicrobiales bacterium
GCAGCCTAAAAAAACGCGCCAGCGGTAAAGCGGGCGCGTTTGAAGTTTGTTTTGAATCTAAGCAAGAATCAGTTTTTTATTTTTGTAGCCTCAATCTGTTCGGTTGGTTGCTTAGCTGCGGCTTCCTTCATCTGCTTCAGTTTTGGTTTAAACTGCTCGGCAAATTTAGCTGTTCTTGATTCTGGGTTGATTGCGATGATGTCATCGAGCACCTTAGTGGCTTGATCGAATTTTTTAGCATTGAGATAAGGTCCGATTTTGTAGCCTAAGACTTCTTGCTTTTCTTCGCCTGAAACCTTGTTGTCGGTGATGTATGTATCAACCAGACCAACGGCTTTATCGACGTCGCCTGTGCGCATGACGTTGCCGACATTGATCTGAAGTTTGATCTTGAGAATGTCTTGTTTTTCTTTTCCTTCGAGTTTTTGATCGGCAATGAACTTATCAATGATAGCAGGAGCTGTCTCTGATTTTCCGCTTCTCATTGCAGTTGTGAGTTGTTGCTCAAGCTCTTTTCTGGCTTGTTTTTTCTTTTGTTGAGCCACGAATCCAGACTCGTCTTTAGGATCGAGTTTTGCGATTTCATCGATAATGCTCTGGTAATGACCGAGGTAATCTTCGGGAAGATCTTCGAGCACGGCTACGAGAGCTTTTGCTTTGGCTACTCCAGAGAGTTTTTCTGCGGCTGCGAGAGCTTCGTCGCGTTTAATGCGTTTGGACTGAAGTTCTTTGAGGTGTTCCAGATATTTTTCAGGACCGCCTGCTCGGTAACCTGTGTTTGCGAATGGACGCCCTTGAGGATCCATGAGGAGGATTGTTGGGAATCCTGCAACTTGGTAAGATTTCTGAAGTTCTGCGTTTTGTTTTTGCAGTGCGTCGCTTTGTTTTGATTTGTCACGAGGAAAGTCGATCTCAACGAGGACAAATTTATCGGCAACTCCTTTTTTGAATGCGTCGTGTTGGAAAACTTCTTTATTGAGCTTCATGCACCAGCCACACCAGTCGGAACCAGTGAAGTCAACAAGCAGATCTTTTTTCTCACTGGCTGCTTTTTTCTTAGCGGCTGCGAAGTCGGTCATCCATCCGTCACCGCTAGCGGTGGCGAAGGTTGTAGTCAGTGCCAGCGCGAAGGCGGCAAATTTAAGTGTCTTTTTCATAGAATAAAATGATAAAATGGTAAGCAGGCAAAATGCCTTAAGCTTAAGGGATTCTCTAGAAAAACGGAGGGGGTTTGAATATTTGTTTAAATTATTTGTTAATATGTGAATATTTTTATTCCGATTTTTCAGATTGCCCTCTGGCGAGACCTTGGCAGGATGAGGGCGCGATGGCATACACGGAGGATAAAGCATTTGAATTGATTGAATCGGCGCATAAAAGAGGGCGTCTCGCTCATGCTTTTTTGATTACGGGCGATACAGGAAGTGGAAAATCTTCCTTAGCTGCGCGTGTTATTTCTCTCGTGAACCCTCAAGAGGACCAACAAGCTGGCGGGATGAATTTGTTTGGGGAGCCAGAAGAAGTTGTTCAGAAGACACTTCATGAGCTCGAAGGAGATTTGGTTCGCATCATTAGCCCTCAGTCGAAGTCTCGTAGAATTCGGGTGGGCGAAATGCGGGATTTGGAAAAATCATTTTATGTATCGGCGCCTCCAGGAAAATGGAAGGTCGGGGTTATTTTGCAGGCGGATCGGATGAATGAGCAGGCCGAAAATGCGTTTTTAAAAACTTTGGAAGAGCCTCCGAGTAACTCACTTTTGCTTCTTTTGAGTGATGCTCCTGAGTTGTTGTTGCCTACGATTCTTTCGCGATGCGTGAGGATTTCGTTGGTGAGGCCTGTAGGCGAACGCGTTGTTTCTGATGAGCAGAGAGAGTTGTTGTTAGGTTTGGCCTCGATGGCGAAATGTGGATTTGGAGATGTGGCTACGGCGCTTACTTTGCGCGCTAAGTTTAGCGATATTTTGGCGCGTCGGCGTTTAGAAATTTCTAAAATAAATGAAGTGGCGCTTAAGGATGAAGAGAAGCGTTATAAAAATACGACAGGCGGGGAGTGGTTAAAAACGCGCGAGGATTATTACAAAGCTCAAACGGAGTCTGAATACTTGGGTGAGCGGGGAAAATTGCTCGAAGTTTTGATTGATTGGATGGGGGATGTGGTTCGGCAGAAAAACGCGGTGACGAGGTTAGATTTTCCAAGTGAATCGGCTGTGACTGCGAAGTTGGCAGAAGTGAGTGAATTGTCGGATTTGCTCCGAAGAATGGAAGCGTTAGGGAAGTTGCGCGAGGATTTGGAGACCAATGTTTCCGAGCAGTTGGCATTGGAGGTGGCCTTTTTAACCGCTTTTGGATAGGTCTATGAAAGAGGTGCATTTGACGGAGATTGATCGAGACGATTTTTTTGAAAGTCTCCAAGAAATAGCAAACATGCACATGCCTTTTGGGCGCTTTGGTCCCAAAGAGTTTCCACCACGAGGAGTTCCTATTATGGATCTGCCTCCTGAGTATTTGCAGTGGTTCGCCGAGCGGGGATTTCCCGCTGGACGCTTAGGTGAATTGATGCAGTTGGTTTGGGAAATTAAGGATGTCGGGATGGACGGACTATTTGATCCACTCCGCAAAGCTAAAGGTGGAAGAGTTTCTGTGCGAAAACGTAAAAATCGCCGTGGTGATTCTGAGCGGTTTGATTCCGTTTAGATTATCGATTTTTCGGAAGCCGTTTTCCGTTGATCCGAGCCTCGATGAGGTTTTCGCAGCGTCCGTGAAGTCTGAGTTGTTCGCAGCACGCTTCGATTTTGAGAGATTGTTTAGAGGGGCGGAATCCTAATCGACGCGCAGCGCAGTCGTTGAGCAGTTGGATGTTGGCATCTTCAAACTCGATGATTTTTCCGCAGTCGATACAGACTAAGTGGTTGTGTGCTGGGCTGTCGATGAAGTTGGGGTCGTAAGTTTTTTGATCGTCTCCTAGATCGATTTCGTGAAGTAACCCAGCTTCGACGAGAAGAGAAAGCGTGCGGTAAATGGTGGCGCGAGACGTGCGCGATTGGGTTTTCCGGATCTTTTCCCAGAGGTCGTCTGCTGTGAAATGCTCATCGGATGAAAAAATTGTTTCGACGATGGAATCGCGTTGAGGGGTGTTGCGTAGGCCCTTGCTATGAATGAATTGTTGAAGGCGAGTGGCGATAGTCGGATCCATGGACAGAAGGTTAAGTAAAATAAAATCAAATGGCGATTTGGAAATTTCGATATTGGATTTTTTTTGAAGGTGGGTAGCCTTATCATGTGCGCACGCTATTTATGAAATTTTTCAAAGGGGTCATTGTGTTAATCGTATCGGGAATGGTGTTTTCTTGTTCTCATAAAGAGCCAGAAACTTTGACCGTTCGGACTTTTCATCTTCAAGATACAAAGGTTGTTGGGCAAGATTTTCAGATGACGCGTGGCGAGCAGCTTTACCGTTTCCGTGGAGCTGTGACGATGGAGGAGAAACGCAACCGTTTGGGGCATTATTATTCGGTCGATTGGGTGAAACCTGCCGAGGCTCGCTCAGATGAGAAAATGCAGCTTGTTATGAACTACCAGCAGGCGGCAACTGGAGCCAAAGTATTAACGATGAAACGCGATCTCCCCGAAGGTGAGACATCGGGGAAGGTGGAGTTTCAAGTGGCGGGTGAGTCTTATCGAGTGGGCGGGCGTGTGTTAGCTTGGCAAATCCAGTTAATGCAAGGCGGTAAGGTGCTTGCTGAAAAACGTTCTTATCTTTGGAGATGAAAAAAGAAAAATAAGTTTTTAGAAAGATTGACCTGAAGGCGAACTCCCTATATTCTCGACGGCATCGACCTTATTTTTAACCGCTTAATCTAGAGTGAGTGCTGAAAACCCAAATTTAACTTATCGCGAAAACGGATTCTCATGGATTCGTTGTGAAGGAAAAGGATCTTTTCTTAACAGTCATCCCCTTAAAAAATGGGCGGATGGAGAGATTGATCGAGGCGCATCCCGCGTGGTGGTGGATCTCGGTGGGTGTTCGGGAATGGATTCTACTTTTATGGGGACATTGGCAGGGTTGGCGATGCGCTTGATGAAGATGCCTGACGGAAAGTTGTTGATTGCTGATCCTGGGGAGAAAAACCAAAAATCCTTAGAGGGGTTGGGTTTGGATTCTTTAATGGAGATTAATCCTGATGATGCTTTCTGGAAGGGG
>CAZOWD010000184.1:0-4178 GCA_964583225.1 uncultured Verrucomicrobiales bacterium
TTGAGTCAAAATGGTGGATGGCGAAATGTTAAAACCTGCTCAACACCTTATTTATAAAGGGCGTTGATAAACTTGCGGTTGGTGTCGCATACACAACCCGCATGGTGACCCGAATGCGTTTTGTGTTCTTTACACGTCGCTGTGGAGGCGTGAACCGCTTGTGTTGATTTCGTTTGTTTACTTGAAATCAAACGAGCGGGAACCACCTTGTGAGAGGTTGTTTTCTTTGCCGACTTAGCAGGTGCTTTTGCACCGGAAGCAGGAACGGGGAAAACCTTTCCTTCAAACATCGTCCCCCACACTTTGATGTTTTTCAGTGATTTCGATTCGACGGTAAGCGGGTTATCCATCAGAATGGTAAGGTTTGCATCTTTACCAGGTTCGATACTTCCGATTTTCTTTTCCATTTTCCATGAGTATGCGGCTTCGATCGTTACAGCTTTAAGCGCTCCCATGCGGGACACCCGTTGCTCGGGACCAAATACCTTACCAGAAAAGGTCGAGGTGCGGTTAACTCCACAATCCATCAAATAAAGCGGTTGAGCTGGAGCCATAGGCATATCGGAGTGGTAGGAGAAATGAATCCCCGCCTTTTCGACGTCGGCCATAGGAACCATACGGCTAACCTGCTGGGCAGTAAGTCCATTTTTTGAATAGTTTTCCGCAAGTGACGTTACATAATACGGGTTACCACTCACGAGTGCTCCAAGGCGTTTGATGCGCTTAATTTGGTCGGGCTGAGCCATTCCAAAGTGAACCACGGTGCAGCGGTGATCGTAGCGTGGGTTACGACGCATGTTTGCCTCGAGGTTATCGAGAAACATATCGAGCCCTTTATCCCCCGTGATGTGCACGACAATTTGGTAATCGGCATCCCAGTATTTTCTGAATGCTTTGGCAAAGAGATCGGGAACCATCATCCACTCACCCTTGTGTCCATCGGTGTATCCATCGCGAAGCTGCATGAGCTGCGAGAAAATAGCGCCGTCGGCAAAGAGTTTTATTTGTTTGGGTTGGTAGCTACAGTGACCACTTCCCCAACTCATGAGTTTTTCAGTTTCACCAATGAGGTCGCCATCGACAAAACGCTCTGCGAGGCTTTTTCCATCGGGAAGGAAATAAAAGCGGAATGGAGTATTCGAATCACCTAACACACTGTTAATGATATCCGTCATTTTTTTGTTAATGACGCCACCAGGTTCGCTGGCTGAGGTAATCCCTTGTGCTTGGATGTATTGACCGAGCGTGGCGAGGCCGTGTTTAAACTGCTCGGTGCTCGCTACATAAGGGGCAAGTTTACCCAAAACGCCAAACAATCCCGTCTCCCAAAAATGCCCGTCTTTCATGCTACACATCGACTGGGTATTTTTAGGTAAAGTTTTAATAAACGCATCATCGATACCACACAGCTTGAGCGCGGCGGTGTTGAGCGTAAACTCGTGACACGACCGGTGCCACACAAAGATGGGGCGTGTGCTTTCGACTTCATCTAACACCTTACGGGTAATTTCCCCGTGAAATGTTTTATGATACCCCCAGGTAAACATCGGCTTTTTCTTGTCGCCAGCTTTATCCATCTTTGCGAGTTCCGATTTTAAGCGAGCGATGTATTCCTCGTGATTGCTCACCGCTTTCACAAAGCCAGTGGGGAGCGCCCAATCTTCGATCGAGATAATCGTGGACTCCATGGAAAGAGCGCCGAGAAATGGGTGTAAGTGCTGGGCGATAAACCCAGGCGTTACGATTTTTCCATCGAAGGTGTGATCCACCTTGTAGGGTTGACCCTTCGAGGCTTCTTCTAGCTCTTTTAAAGAACCCACCGCCAGAATCTTCGTTCCCATCACAGCTACCGCAGTGGCTTCGGGACGCGTGGGATCCATCGTGATGAATTTTTTTGCGGTGTAAATGGTCACCTCAGGAAGGGTGTCCATCGCGCCTGCAATTTCTTGCAGTGTGGCGGCTTGCGAAACGGGAGCTGTCGCAAAAAGCCCTGCCACGATACCACTGACGGCAAATGTCGTTTGTAATGTTCGTTTGATGATGTTCATATTTATTATTTTATAAAATTCGTTGAGTTATCGGGAATCACCTGAGGGATTTCCATCTTGATGGTTCTTTCTTTCCCCTTGGCTGCCTCTAAGGCTTTTTTCATATCCACAGCTACAAGATTGTTGTTTTTGAAGGTTTTGTAATAATAAACGAGGTTCTTCAGATCCACAACTGAGCTCCACTGCGTGTAGTCAAAGGAAATGTGATCTCCATGATTCAACTTGATAGCACCGTAGGGGATATCAAACATGTTCATGATGTGAGATACTTTAAATACGGCATCTTGAGTATCTTCTGGCTGAGGGCTCGACTTGGAAAATGCCACCAAACGGAGAAAGCGCGATGGCGGTGTAAAATCTCCAGGAAGTCCTTGAAAACCAGTACCTCCACCCAATTGTCCAAACTCCACCCCAGCGATTTTTCGCGACTCGATGTTGTTAGGCATGACATTGAGGTAGTTTCTCAAATTGGTCATGTGCCATTCAAACCCTGGAGAGTTAGTCAAAACACCCAGTGGATTCTCATAGAGTTTAACGCCGTCCTTGGTTGGTTCGATCACAATTGATTTCCCAGTTCTGTCCGTTACGATGTAGTGTGCGGGGAATGAGATATTTCCGAGACCTTCAATTTTGTGTTGTACGATGGTGACATCTTTGAAGTGTTTTTTTACTTCATCGACCGTGGCAAAATTAGCCAGCAACCACGTGCCGTAATCTTCTGACCCAAGTGCCGTTTTTTCGTTTTCTTTGCTGAGCTCTGGCGCATGGTAAAACCCTGGAAAATAAAGATCTCCCACATAAAGCCCCTGGTCGTTAAACCCGTCAGCAATCATGTTAACTCCGAGCGCATTAGCACCCAAAATTGAATATTTGGTGGTAAATTCCATCCCAGCGTTTGGGTTATCAAACAGCCCCCTCATCTTTGTTCCTTTGGGGATAATCAGGATATTGGAATGCAGTTCTGATCCAAATTCCATCGTGCGCCCAATCACAACACCCTTGTCTTTGGCAGCAAGGATAAATGCGGAACAGGCGTCGGCGGGAACGGTTGAGAAAGCGAGCGCAAGAACCCCAATGGAGCCTGCGAGAACGGATTTTAATTTTTTGTGTGTATACATAATATAATGGTATTAAAAAAATACGGGCCAGATGCTCAAACATTGATACAAATGACCCGCGTATAGAATTTAAGAATCGATTTTATTCTTCTATTTACTTAGGAAAGAGCATGGTGAATACGAGGCGAACGCCTAAGTCATCGGCTCCCTGCCCCAAGCGGTCAAAGGTATAAAACAATCCACCACCGTAACTAACCTTCTGATTACCGATATTAGTCAACTTGAAGCACTCAAGGAATACAGAAGCTTCCCACTCCTCCACATCCCAATCATACGTTGCCTCGGACATAAAAATAAAGGAATACGCATGCGAGTTGGTAAAGTTCATGAATGGGTTAAGAAACGTGCGACTGATGTTATCTGTAACTTCATCACTTCCGCCCGTGGACCAAATGTGGTTGGCAAGACCACCGTAAGTAAGGTGACCACCCCAAATTTCCATTTGTTTGAGAGCTACGATGGTTGGGCCAGTCCCCCACTTTTTAGCAGAGAGGTCGTTAGTGCCTGTAGGTAGAAGAAAAACGGGACCTGCTCCGAGAATCCAACCATTAACGGGTTTGACGGGTGAGAAAAAGACACTTTGCACAACATCACCAATACCCCCTTGCACTTCGTGGCGAGGATCAATGTGTTCTCTTCGAATGACAGGAAGAATCGTTCTGGAAATAATGTTCCAGTCATCGTTGATACTAAAAGGAATGACGGGTTGAATATTGAGCAAATACTGACTTCCGTCGCCATCTTGCCCCCAATTTTCTGTGTAGGACAACTGCATCGGCAAACTAATCATCGAAGCGACGGGGTTCGCAAGCTTTTGAGCTAGCTCCACATCGCTGAGAGCAGCATTAGCCGAAGCTTCTGTTTTAGCCTCTTTGAGAACAGCTTCAGCCCCTGGCTTTGAATACGCAGGCACCGTCCCTGCAGCCATGAGTGGTTGAGTGAGAATGGCGCCAGCAGTAAGCAAGAGCGCGCTTGTTTTCTTAATAATCATTATGTTTTTATGGTGTTGGTT
>CAZOWD010000185.1:0-4121 GCA_964583225.1 uncultured Verrucomicrobiales bacterium
CACTGGCACTTTCCTTTACACTGGCATTTTTGAGATCCTCCAGATTTTCCACACTGGCAAGATTGGCATTGGCAAGACTTCGCTGCGCCAGTTTTTTGCTCCTTAGCAGTTGCAGCATCTTGAGCAAAAGCCCACGGAGTTATCAAAAGGAGCGCAAGCGATGCGAATAATTGGATGATCGTTTTCATAATTGTAAGTAGTATTTAATATATCGGTTCTAGTTCATAGCTCGCCCCCATTCTCACGAATAGACAAACAAGTGTTTAACGAGGGTCAAACTAACTCACAACACACGTCATTTCAAACTATTTTTTCTTTATTGTGCGATTTCGGAGATTTCTCCGTGCATTGAGCTTGCTTGCTCGGTTTCTCCCCCTAGTATCTCCGCTCTAGCCCAACCAGCATTTTATGAACCGCGTTTTTGTCGAAAAGCAATCTGAATTCAACTCCCAAGCTCGTGAACTCCTTCATGACCTCAGGGAAAATCTTAACCTTCAATCTCTGGAAGCCGTCCGGGTCGTGCAACGCTACGACGTAGATGGGCTCACCGATCAGGAATTTGCCGAGGCATCTCGCCTCATCCTTTCCGAGCCTCAAGTAGAAACCTCCAGCGATACACTGACGCTCTCCGATGATGAAACTGCATTTGCCGTAGAATACCTTCCGGGGCAATACGACCAACGGGCAGACTCTGCGGCGCAGTGCGTGCAGATTTTAACTCAAAAATCCAAACCACTCGTCGCATCAGCCCGCGTCATCATTCTCAAAGGAGAGATTTCAGACGAGGATCTCAAACGCGTCAAAGAATACACCATCAACACTGTCGATTCTCGCGAAGCCTCTATGGACCTTCCAGAATCTCTGGAAATGCAGGTTGAGCCACCTCAAGATGTTGAAATTCTCGAAGGATTTATCTCAGAGGACGAAGAAACTCTCGAAAAGCGCCGCGCCGATCTCGGGCTCGCCATGTCTGCCGAAGACCTCGCCTTTACTCAAAAATATTTCCGCGATGAAGAACAGCGTGATCCAACAATCACCGAGATCAAAATGCTCGACACTTACTGGTCTGACCACTGCCGTCACACCACGTTTGCCACAAAAATAAGCAAGGTTGAGTTTGAAAACCCAAGCATCATTTCTGAAACCTATCAAAAATACCTCACCACGCGCAAAGAAGTTTACGGCTCCGATACCGATCGCCCCATCAACCTGATGGACATCGCGCTCATTGCGATGAAAGAACTCCGCAAAACGGGCGAACTCGACAACGTTGAAGTTTCGGAGGAAATCAACGCAGCGTCCATCGTCGTCCCCGTCGATGTCGATGGCAAAGATGAGGACTGGCTTGTGATGTTTAAAAACGAAACACACAACCACCCCACAGAAATCGAACCTTTCGGTGGAGCGGCAACCTGCCTCGGCGGATGTATCCGCGACCCACTTTCTGGCCGATCCTATGTGTATCAAGCTATGCGCGTCACTGGCGCCGCCGACCCTCGCACATCGTTTGAAGACACACTCCCAGGCAAACTGCCCCAACGCAAAATCTGCCGCGAAGCCGCACACGGGTATTCCTCCTACGGAAACCAAATCGGTCTCGCTACTGGACAAGTTTCAGAGATTTACCACCCAAACTACGTTGCCAAACGTATGGAAATTGGAGCCGTCATTGCAGCCACTCCTAAGAAAAACGTCTTCCGTGGTTCTCCAGCTCCTGGCGATGTCATTCTTCTCATCGGCGGCAGGACTGGCCGCGATGGCGTAGGTGGCGCAACGGGTTCTTCCAAAGAACACACAGACACCGCGCTCGAAAACTCTGCGGAAGTTCAAAAAGGAAACCCACCAACAGAACGCAAGATTCAAAGACTCTTCCGCGACCCCGTGCTCGCTCCAAAAATTAAAGTTTGTAACGATTTTGGTGCAGGCGGCGTTTCTGTCGCTATCGGAGAAATCGCTCCAAGCCTCGTCATCAATCTCGACGCCGTTCCGAAAAAATACGACGGACTCGACGGCACAGAACTCGCCATTTCAGAATCTCAGGAACGTATGGCAATCTGCGTTGATCCATCCGAAATCGCATTTTTCCAAGCCGCCTGCGACAAAGAAAACCTCGAATGCACTCATGTCGCCGACGTCACCGATGACGGACGACTCGTCATCACTTGGCGCGGCAAAAAAATCGTGGATTTCTCCCGCGCATTTCTCGACACCAACGGCACAACGCAATCCACTCAAGTGTGCGTAAAAGCTCCATCCATGCAAGCTCCGCTTGAAAAATCAAGCACTGAGCAAGGACACACCCTCAAGAAAACATGGATGAACGCCTTGGAAAACCTCAACACCGCCTCCCAAAAAGGACTTGGCGAAATGTTTGACGGATCCATCGGGGCAGCCTCCGTGCTCAATCCATTTGGCGGAAAAAATCAACTTACCCCGACCGATGCCATGGTGGCTAAAATTCCGCTTCTCGAAGGCGAAACAACCACATGCACACACATGTCTTGGGGATTCAATCCAACCATCGCCACATGGTCTCCCTTCCACGGTGCTCTTTATGCCGTCACGGAATCCGTCTGTCGCATCGTAGCATCTGGCGCGCAACTCAGCGATATCCGACTCACCCTCCAAGAGTATTTTGAAAAACTTGGACACGACTCAGAGCGCTGGGGCAAACCATTCGCCGCACTTCTCGGAGCTTACCTCGCCCAACACGAACTCCGACTCGGAGCTATTGGAGGAAAAGACTCCATGTCTGGCTCATTTAATGACATCGATGTGCCACCAACGCTGGTCTCCTTCGCCGTAGCCCCAGGATCTACGGACACGGTGCTTTCTCCCGAATTTAAAAAGGCGGGATCCAAAGTGCACTTCATTCAGATTCCACGCGACGACCAACACATTCCGTCGTTTAAAAAACTCAAAGAAGTCGCCGAACTCCTCTACGCTGAAAACGAAGCAGGCAACATCCTCTCCATCCACTCACTCGCGGAGGGAGGCATCGCTGCGGGACTCGCCAAAATGGCATTCGGAAACGGAATCGGAATCGAAGTCACCACTGAACTCGACCTTTTCCGCGAGCGCTATATCAGCTTCCTCGTTGAGACCGATGGCGACCTCGCGATCCCCTCTCAACTCATCGGAACCACTCTCGAGGAACCTGTGATTTTAGCCAAAGGGGAAACGATCGAACTCAAAGACCTCTTAAAATCGTGGACCCAACCACTGGAATCCACCTTCCCGACTCAAGTCACCGCGCCTCACCAAGAGGTTGAGACCTTTGAATACAAAAAGAAATCTACAGGTCGGGGCAAACTTCCCGCCTCGTGCGCAAAACCGCAGGTTGTCATCCCAACATTCCCAGGAACCAACTGTGAATACGATACCGCCCGCGCATTTACTCAAGCAGGCGCTCACGCGGAAACCTTCATTTTCCGCAACCTCACCTCAACCCACGTCGAGGAGTCTCTGAAGGAATTGGCCGAAACCATCCGTCAGTCACAAATTCTCATGCTTCCTGGTGGATTCTCCGCAGGTGATGAGCCTGATGGATCTGGAAAATTCATTGCCACTGTGCTGCGCAACCCAATCGTAGCCGATGCAGTTATGGACTTGATTCAAAACCGCGACGGACTCGTGCTCGGTATTTGTAACGGGTTCCAAGCACTCATCAAAACAGGGCTCGTTCCCTATGGTGAAATCCGCGATCCAAAACCTGGCGCACCAACGCTCACCTTCAACGACATCGGCCGTCACATTGCGTGTTACGCCACCACCCGAATTGCTTCCACCAAATCGCCTTGGCTCGCCAATACGCAAGTGGGAGACCTACACAACATTCCATTCTCTCACGGCGAAGGAAAATTCTACGCCACGGAGGAAGAAATCCGCCAACTTGCGGCCAACGGGCAAATCGCAACACAATACACGGATCTTGAAGGCAATCCATCCATGGATATCGCCTACAACCCGAACGGATCGCTTTACGCTATTGAGGGAATCACCTCACCATGCGGACGCGTCTTCGGCAAAATGGGTCACACCGAACGCCGTGGCGATGCCGTAGCCAAAAACATAGCAGGCAACAAACACCAACCACTCTTCAAGGCTGGCGTAGCTTACTT
>CAZOWD010000186.1:0-4119 GCA_964583225.1 uncultured Verrucomicrobiales bacterium
GTCTGACAACGTAATACACGGACAAGCTCGATTGGCAGCTTCAACAAATCAGAAAAATGGATTTTAAAACTCAACTTGGATTAGACCCAGAATCAGGGTGTTTTAGTGGTAACGACGACTCATTGTTAGAATACGTCAACTTAAAATTGATGTCGATAGGACAACCTGTTTATGGAGACATCTCAGAATCGTCTTTTTTCACATTAAGCAAATCACTCCTGGCCAACTACCAAGAAAAATCCCGTTTGTTGTCCAATTACCTCCCTGCGTGTGACCACAGGATCCAAACATTTGTAGACAACTATTTTTCAGACTTAGATCCTGAAGACATCCCTCAATTACCTAAAAACACATTAATTCTCGATCGTCATGGAGTAGCCCGCACGCTTTCCTTACCCGCCAAAGGCGATCATTTTTCTTCAGACATCATGGAATCCTATCGGATTCAACAAGGGGTTCTTCATAACCCCAAAAGCGATCGTCGCACCACAAAGGGAGTTTTTCATGTTGCTGAGGGAGGACTCCCCATCCCCTACGACAAAAAAGCGGTTCCCAAGTTGGCGGCAGCCAGACTTTTAGCCAAGGCATTTAACGCGCCCGACAAGCTTCTCGAGCTCCCATTTCTCGCTAACGAAGAAGAAAAAGCCAAGGCTTGGACCTCTCTTTTGTTGCGGCCTGTTGTCGTTCCTGAAGTCGAAGGATTCTGTCCTGAAAAGACCATGGAAATTCGTTTCTTTGCTCCAGGAAACATGGTCTGCAACCTTGATTTTGTAGAGTCGATCTTCGGAAATGGAGGCGACCCCTATCTTGTCGAAAACGATGGCGGGCTGGATCCTGAACATTGGAGCGGTCACACGGGTTGCGTTATCCTAGCCCCACACCTCATGGGAACGACCAAAAAAGAACTTGGACTTCCCCACATTTCAGAAGCAACAGATCGCCAGAAACGCGATGGCATGTGTTGGGAATCTGAAGATGAACTTTACAACGATGGCGGAGCTTTCAAAATCACCTGCCGCGACGCCTCAGGGCGTATCATCACTGCCATTTCCGACAACTATTTCGGATACTGCAAAAAAGAGGTTAAAACTCAATTAAGCTTCGCCGCAAACCTCAACGGACTGGTCGAAGAAGAACATGCAGGCGGCACATTAGCATTTCCTGGTTACGACTTAGGCGAAATGTTTGAGCTTAGCCAGTATTACGATGAAATCGAACACAGCTATGAAGAAATGCTACAAAAGTATAGCGACTTCATGGAGGAACAGCCTGAAGGCTACGCGATTGACCGTAGGTTCTCAAATATCTACTACCTTCCAGAAAAAGCTAAAATCGACCTTCGCAAACAAAATATCACTTGGAAATCCCACGGTGAAGAGCGCGTCATCACACTCCTTCCCCACATCACCTACGTTTACCCGTCAGGCTATAAAGTCGAGTTGTTAAAACCTGCCGAAGGTCGGCGGTGGAGATTAGCGGGTTATTTGGCAGAAAGTCTCGTTTTCCACAAACCAAGCACGGTTTCAGGTGGCGGAAAATCTGAAATTTCAAAATCCATCTCAGATGCCATCCTTTCAGGCCCCGTGTTTGTTCAAAACTTCACGAAAGACTTTGACTTGGTGGACGACATCCTCAACCACGATTACAGCCATCGCTTCAAATCTAAATACAACAAACCAGAAGAAAGCCGTCCGTTACTCAGCTCTCGAAGAACTCTGGGTTCCGTTATCAAAATGCTTACACCTTCTGAAACGGAATACACGGAAGAATACAACCAGTGGCTCGAGACAATTCCACAGCACGTCAAAGAAATCGTTCTCATTGTTAAACGCTTTTACAAAAAGAGCTGGGGAGCCAACTGGCGCCACCGGTTTAGCGTTGATTTGATTGATGGCGAGCCCGGAAATGTGCTCCGCTATCGACAGCAACACCTCGTCACACAGTATCTACGCATTGGATACACGCCTGATGGAGCTTGGAGGACATTTTGCCTGCGTAAAGATTTTTTACCCTCTGCAAAAATATCTCTCGAAGACGATATTACAGCAAGTATCACGGTGCCCACCAACAAGCTTAAATACATTTCATCAGCTTGGATAAACGACTCTGCTAAACTTGTCCACAACTGTGAATACCGATTCTTCCAGCGCCCCGACGACGCTATTATTCGAGGTTATGACAAACAGGCGGAAATTGATTTAAGTTCCGATGGCAGCTTCCTCAGCAACTACCAACCTAAAGGGCGTAAAGAAGCAGCCGAAGAAATGAAAGATGTCATCCGGTTTGAGCAATACACTCAGCCGATGCAAGACATGATCACAAAGTTCTATTCGGCAGACAAACCAGATTATTACGCAACAAACGCTCACCCAAGAATTGTTGATGGAGAACCGTCTAAAAACCCACGTTACCTCCAAGTTCGCCCCGATCTAAAAGAAGCTCGTGCCGTTTATTTATCTGAAATGAGCTCGCGGCTTTTCCGCAAGCAAGACAGCAAATCTACGGTGTTCCGACCAGTAACCTGCATTTTACCGGGACGGCGAAACAATCCAGCAGAGCCTGAAGACGGCGTAAAACCACTATGCGTGAACAATCCCATCCACTACATGGAGCTTCCTGAACTCTTCATGGAGTATATTGTCAGCATCACGGGCAAATCCCCCTCCACCACAGGCGCGGGGTCTGAAGGAGCCTTAACAAAAGCCCCTTTCAACGCCTTACCCCCGATCTACGACCTCAACAACGCTCTCGTCTCTTACCTGCTCAGCGAACAGCCAGTTTACATCACAGCTTCTGGCTATGTAGGCCCCAACTTCCGAGTCGATCACGATATCAGCCTACTGATCCCAGAAATCTGGGGTCACTTGCAACCTGAAGAAACCGAGCCTAAAACCTTAATTGAAAAGGGCTTACTTGAAAAAGTTGAAGATTTCGAATACAAGGGGGAACTCATTTTAGCAAGCCGCTGCGGATACCGAATTACGTCCGGTTTTGTAAGACATTACTTCTCTCGGGTATTCAGTAATCCCGACGCTGTATTCCCCGAAGAAATGCTCAAGCCGGAACTTCAAGACTTAGAAACCTTCGTTGTTGGTATTAAAACGATCTTAAACGCACACCAAGAAATAGCACAACACTACTTTGATGACGGATCCATTGAAGATGCCTGCTTACCACTCAAAGCACTTCTTCACATCATGGCTCACGGGGAATATCAAGGTCAGGGATTAGACGCACCAGAGATACGCGCCATGTTCACTCGGGATGCAATGATGCAGAGTGATTGGTATAAAGCCCGATTGCACAGTCAGCAGGACTACGACATCCAAACATGGCAAAACCATATCGACTACCTAACCGACTTCATCGCCCGCAAAGAACGCCACCGCGTGACCAATGAAGAAGTCCTTGAAAGCCGCTTAAAATCAGCAAAAGAGCAACTAGCTAAGGTGAGCGCACCCGAGTATCTTTCTGAACTTGAAGGAACTCTAGGACGCCAACCCATCTAGTCCCCTATCCCACACGTCCCCCATTATCCCCATAACGATCCGCCATCTAAACACATCACGACCTCAACAAAAAAACTCAATTTCACATCGTGCGTAGAGAGCAAAGAGGCAATTTTAGAATATCTGAAAAATCTGAGTAAGGCGAAAGGTATATAGAGGGACCAATTCACCTCAAAATGACCCAAACATCCTTCTCGCCACTCATCCCTCTTCTGACTTTCGGTCTCGTTGCTCCCCTTTCTCATCTCTTAGCGGAAAGCCCCGTTGCAGCACCTTTTGAGATTCAAACTGAAAATTATCCAACCATCGGATTTGAGACAACCAACGATCTCAAGTTATTTTCCGTCTCTGATGGGGCAGAAATCAGCCTCAGCTCTGATATTTATAAATCGGGGCGGGCGGGTCTTAAATGGAGCTGGAAAAAAAGCGGTGCGACCCTTTCCTTCTCTTCAGAAAACGCTTTTAAGCATCTTACTGGTGAAAACCCAGATCCTATCGTCTACAAATGGATCACGGCTACATCACTCAGCACATTTTCTCTTTGGGTTTACAACGAAACTCCTATCGAAGATGTTTTATGGTTCGAAATAGGTGATGGCTCCAAGGTTGA
>CAZOWD010000187.1:0-1950 GCA_964583225.1 uncultured Verrucomicrobiales bacterium
ACCCTGATTTGTTATAGAAAAGACATGAATTTCACTTGCAGGGTGGCAAAGTTCGATTATTTTTCGCGGCGCATAAGAACGGATAGACTGCCTGTTTATTTACTTTTCCGTCTTTTGCAGACCTTAAATCAATTGATTAAAAATTATGTCAGAATCTACCAAAGAACATACTCATTCGTTTCAAGCTGAAGTGCGTCAGCTTCTAGATATCGTTATTCACTCGATTTATACGGATAAGGAAATCTTTGTCCGGGAACTCGTTTCCAATGCTTCTGATGCGTTAGAAAAAATGCGTTTGAAGCAGCTTACCGAAAACGATGTTTTTGAATCTGACCGTGAATTAGAAATTGAGATCACAACCGATGAAGAAGCCAAAACGCTGACGATAGCCGATAGCGGAATTGGCATGACTCGGGATGAACTCATTGAAAACTTAGGAACCATCGCTCACTCTGGAACAAAAGCGTTTCTGGAGAAGATGAAAGAAAAAGGCGACCAAGGCACTGATGTTATTGGTCAGTTTGGTATTGGTTTTTACTCAGCCTTTATGGTGGCCGACAAAGTAGAGGTCACTTCTCGTTCTTGGAAAAAAGATAGCGAAGGTCACACTTGGAGCAGCGATGGAGCAAGCGGATACGATATCGAACCTGCTCCAGATGCAAAACGTGGATGTAGCATCGTGATCCACTTGAAAGAAGGGATGGAGGAATTTTCTAAGGAATACCGCATCAAGGGGATCCTTGAAAAATACTCTAACTTTGTTTCTTTCCCCATCAAACTGAACGGCGAGCACATCAATAAGGTGGAGGCTCTTTGGATGAAAAATAAAAAGGACATCACTGATGAGCAGTATGCTGAGTTTTACAAGTTTACTGCGCATGCATTTGATGAACCACGTTACACCATGCACTTCAGTGCAGACGCTCCACTTTCGATCAACGCATTGCTTTTCACTCCTACGGAAAACACGGAGATCTTCGGAATGGGACAAATGGAACCAGGGGTGGCTCTTTACTGCCGAAAAGTGCTCATTGATTCCAAACCTGATAAACTTCTTCCCGAGTGGTTACGTTTCCTCCGAGGAGTGATCGATAGCGAGGACCTTCCGCTGAGTGTTTCTCGTGAAAGCATGCAGGACAGCGCTTTGGTGCAGAAGTTAAACAGCCTGATCACGAAACGTTACCTCAAGTTCCTTGAGAAAGAAGCGAAGAATGATCCTGAGAAATACCTAGAGTTTTATCAGAAATTCAGCAAATTCCTCAAGGAAGGAATCGCGACAAGCTACGAACACCAAGAGCAACTTGCAGGATTGTTACGCTTTGAAAGTTCAATGACTGATCCTGGGAAGAAAACCTCATTTGCTGAGTATCTAGATCGGGCAAAAGACGAACAAGACACCATTTATTACCTCACGGGACCATCACGCGATGCTATCGAAAGCGGTCCTTACCTCGAGGCGTTCAAAGCGCGTGGCTTGGAAGTTTGCTTCTTTACTGAAGGAATCGACCAATACGTGATGGATGCACTTCCTGAATTTAAAGGGAAAAAATTAGTATCGGCTGATCGTGGCGAAATTGAACTCGAAGACGTTGCAACCGAAGGCGAAGCATTGAGCGAGGAAGAAAGTGAAAAACTTATCAAGTTCCTTACCGATGAGCTTTCAGAGCGGATTGCTAAAGTCGAATCGTCTGGCCGATTGGTCGATAGCCCAGTAGCAGCACTTACGCCAAAAGATGCGCCTAACGCACAAATGAGAGCGATGATGCAAGCAATGGGTCAGGATCTTCCAATGACTCAAGCCACTTTGGAAATCAACCCGCGTCACGAAGTGATTCACGGACTTGCAAAGTTAGTAGAATCCGATGCTGATACGGCAAAATTAGTGGCGCAACAATTGGCTGATAACGCTCTATTGGCCGCTGGATTACTTGAAAATCCACACGAGATGAC
>CAZOWD010000187.1:2050-3971 GCA_964583225.1 uncultured Verrucomicrobiales bacterium
AATTTTTCTGGAGAAATTCATCCATCCACTGTCCCACCGCCCTCGCCTCTGTATCCCCGCCTGCATGTCCAGGATAACACATGACCGAGAGCACACCGCGCGCACCTAGCAACTCCATGGCTTGATCCAACGCAGCCAACGTAGATTCTGTTTTTGTAATAACCTCCTTATCAGCCCCAGGGAAATATCCTAAATTAAACATCACTGCTGAAACCTCGGCATCGACAAACTCCCGCATCCGAGCATGACTCGCCAAACAGAGTTCAAAACACTGCGGGTTCACCCCAGCATCTAACAATCGAGCCCGAGTTGAATCAAGGGCAGCCTGTTGCACATCAAAACCAATAACCTTCCCTGAATCCCCAACGCACTCCGCGAGAAATAAAGTATCGTGTCCATTTCCAATCGTGGCATCCACCACCACATCCCCAACGGAAACCACAGATCTCACACACTCATGCGCCTTTTCCAAAAGGCTCCACTTTACTTCCCCGTATTGCATTGCTTTATGATTCTCTTTTCATTGTCAACGCATCATCTAACTCGCACCGACCGCTCAAGTATTCGGCAAAATGATCCGCCACCGCTGGTGCCATCAAAGATCCCTTAGACCCCAGCCCGTTAAAAAATCCAATTTCTGGGATTTCATCATGCATCCCAATCACGGGTTGGCTATTTCGAATAATCGGACGCACCCCAGCCTCATGACCAATTACCTCCATCGGCAAATCAATCCACGATTTCAACTTAGCTAAAATTTCCTCTTTTCCCTCCTCCGTTGGTTCCGAATCTAAACGATCCCAATCGTAATTTGCCCCCGCTTTCCACACTCCTCCGCCTCGGGGAGCCAACCAACCATTACCGTGATAGCGCTTGGTTTCATCCAATCCATCCACCCACAACGTGAGAACTTCACCTTTGGCACACCGATGAGCCACATCTCCATACCATCCCCCTTTTCCCAAACCATAAGCGCCTTGGCAAAGGA
Organism: uncultured Verrucomicrobiales bacterium; assembly: GCA_964583225.1. Taxonomy (GTDB): domain Bacteria; phylum Verrucomicrobiota; class Verrucomicrobiia; order Verrucomicrobiales; family Akkermansiaceae; genus Oceaniferula. Next base: position 3,039 of record CAZOWD010000187.1, read on the forward strand.
TCAGCTTTTCAGCTTCGATATGCTTCCAAACCACTCCGCCCTTTTTTATTACCACATCATCCTCAGAAAAATCTTCTTCCATCCACGATGAACGAGATCTGAGAATCTCTTTCACTTCTCGAAGAAACACTTTGGTGTCCAACCATGCACCATCAGGCATCTCAATGCCTCCGTGAGGAGCGTTCAAGGTTGTCGATTCTAAATCATGCGCCCACTTCCCGTGAATTTCCTTTTTCCCCTCCCACTTCCGCTTTTGTTTCTCATTTTGAAACAAACGCACCACGGGCTGGTGATGAAAAAACTTTCGACCAGACGCCTTTTCAATCCGATGATAAAATTTCTGAGCAAACTCAAGACATCGCTCTTGTTGCCAAGCTGGATTCATTCCAGCCCCCGTCAAAGGCGTCACTAAACCTGCCGCGACGCGCGTCGATGACCCTTCATCTTGCCGATCCACCACCATCACAGACTTCCCGCGCTCTAACAAACTCAGCGCAAGTGTGCTTCCCGCGATACCTTGACCGATAATGAGGAAATCAACCTTCATCACTTAGTTCTTTCTGAATCGTCTCATTCGGATCCTGCCACTCAGGATCATGCCCTTTTGCATAATTAAAAAGATCACGGTGCATATACTCATAATATGCCTCCTTCTGCTCATCATTCAGTTTATACCAAACCGCCACGTTCAGAGCCCGAGTCACCTTTTGCATCATTTTCAACGTCAACCTCCGCCCCATCCGAGCCTTCTGCACCTGCTTATGAGTCAACTGTTCCGTAGAAACCTCCACCAAATCGTGATTATCCACATTCCACGCTTTCATCATCGCATCCAACGGCTGCACTCCTAAATCTCTCACTGTATTTTCAGTATCACTCATGCCCAAAGCCTAGCGTGTTATTTGAAATTGAAAACCGTGAAATGATACAAAT
>CAZOWD010000188.1:0-1927 GCA_964583225.1 uncultured Verrucomicrobiales bacterium
TAATGAACTGGCAACGCGAGTTGCTAGAGATGTGATAGGCTAAATCTTTGGGCTGAGCTAGTTGCTGGAGGAGGTTTTTAGGATTTGGTCCTGATAGGATGAACAAGCTCCACCAAGACAAAAACAAATCAAATAAGTCGAAATAAGTTGTACGGCAACTTTTATGTTGAACTCTGTTTATTGGGGGATATTATCGTCTTTATGAAAAAAGACCGAGTGGCTGAAAGTGTTGATTCTCCTAAGGGTGTAGGGGAGAATGTTGTGTTAAGTCGTTTGGAGATGTTGGTGTGTCAGTCGGGCGCTGCAGTGCTTCGCAATGGGCAGGTTTGTAGAATGCGCCCTCCGATTCGGCGGCGCGTTTTGGGGAGTGATACGTCTGATTGTTGTTATCACGTGATGAGCCGAACCGTGGGCGCTGAGAGGATATTGGATGATGAGGATTTAGAAGGCTTACGGATCATTATTCGAAAGTTGGCGCTGTTTAGTGGGGTGAAGGTGATGACTTATTGTTTGCTTCAGAATCATTTTCATTTGCTTTTGAGAGTTCCTGATCGTGAAAGGTTTTTGCGGCAGTTTGAGGATAAACGCGCTAAGGATGGTGAATTGCTTGAGCCTGAAGGGTCTGGTGAAGAACGTCTTATGGCTCATTTGGCAACACTTTACAGTAGAGCGTATATTAACCAGCTTCGAGAAGAGTTGGCAGACCTTCGGAGTCGTGGGTTGGAAAAATCTGCGCATGAGTTTTTGGAGAAATATAAGCGTCGGTTTTGTGATTTGAGTTTGTATGTAAAGGAAGTGAAGGAGCGTTTTAGCCGATGGTATAACCGCAAGCATCAGCGGGTGGGGACGTTGTGGTCGGGGCGTTTTAAAAGCGTTTTGGTTGAGGATGGTGTCGCTTTGCGAACGATGGCAGCCTATATTGACTTAAACCCTGTTCGGGCGGGGATTGTAGATGATCCCAAGGATTATCGCTGGTGCGGGTATGCTGAGGCGGTTGGTGGTTCGAGGCACGCGCGGCGTGGGTTGTGTATGGTGATGGGGGTGGCGCAGGATAGCTGGAGGGAGAATGGGGCCAGGTATCGGTGTTGGTTGATGGCGGACGGTCGGCAGGTGGAGGAAGATGCAAAAACGAAAGCGAATCATGTTAAAATTAGAAAGGGGATTCCTGCTGAAATTGTGGATAAATCCTTAAAGAATAAGGGCGAATTTAGAGGCTGCGAGCGTCTTTTGAATCGAATGAAATACCTGAGCGACGGAGCAGCGATAGGAGGGCGGAGTTTTGTCGATTCGGTGTATGATCGGTATAAAGAAATCTTTGGGGGCGCTCGAAAACAAAAAGGGAAGCTGGTTTTGTCTGATTCGCTTGCGCGGGTGGAAGTTTATTCATTGTTTGGCAAAAAACTCTCTCAGAATGAAAAGTTAGAGTAGAATGACGAGACTTTGTTATTTTGAGGTTTTTCAAAGGTAAAAAAATCACATCAAACAAGGAAAGTTCCTTGTAATGTCTCGCTAAATTTTAGAGAGTTGGCGCGTCTATGTCCGATACGCCTAATGAGTCTAAAAATGATCCTGAAATCGATAAGGAAATCGATGCTTCTCAGGATGCTGAAGCCGCCGAAACGAACGTATCCGATTCTCAGGAATATGGAGCGTCGCAGATTGATAAATTAGAAGGATTAGAAGCCGTTCGCAAGCGGCCGGGGATGTATATTGGAGACCCCGATGTGCGTGGTCTTCACCACTGTGTGTTTGAGGTGCTCGATAACTCGATTGATGAGCATCTTGCCGGTTATTGTAACCTTATCAAAGTTGCTCTTCATATCGACGGATCTGTTTCTATTGAGGATAACGGTCGTGGCATTCCGGTGGAAATGCACCCAAAATTTGGGATTCCCGCCGTAGAGCTTGTTTTGACGAGTCTGCACGC
>CAZOWD010000188.1:2027-3901 GCA_964583225.1 uncultured Verrucomicrobiales bacterium
CCCGAAAGTGCTCAGAAGGAAACTTTTTATTATGCCAAAGGGATTGAGGAATTTGTTGCTCAGTTGGGGGAAAACAAAACCGTCGTGCACCCCGATCCGGTCATTATCAAAGGAAAACGTAAAATTGAAATCGATTACGACGGCAAAGTTGTTCAGGACGACGTTTATGCCGATGTGGTTTTCCAATACAATGACAGTTATCAAAACAACATTCTCTGTTTTGCCAACTCGATTCCCAACGCCGATGGTGGAACTCACCTGACTGGTTTCCGGGGCGCGCTTACGCGGTCGATTAACCAGTATGCCAAAGCCAATAAAATTCTTAAAGATAAAGACCCCGCGCTCACGGGAGACGACGTTCGTGAGGGGATTGTCTGTGTGTTGAGTGTGAAAATGCCCAACCCTCGTTTTAGTTCGCAGACAAAAGATAAATTGGTGAATGCCGAGATCGAAGGGGTGGTTAGCTCCATCGTTTACGAAGGCTTACAGTCGTATTTTGAGGAAAACCCTAGCTTGGCAAAAATCATTATCGATAAGGCCGTCAATGCGGCTCGCGCTCGTGACGCCGCCCGCAAAGCACGAGAAACTGTCCGAAAATCCGTGATGTCTGGTGGAGGTCTCCCCGGAAAGCTCGCCGATTGCTCGGAGCGCGATCCTAAAAAATCGGAACTGTATATTGTGGAGGGTGACTCCGCTGGTGGTTCTGCTAAATCGGGACGAAATCGTATCAATCAAGCGATTCTTCCACTTCGCGGTAAGGTGATTAACGTGGAAAAAGCCCGCTTACACCGTGCCCTTCAAAACAAGGAGATTCAAGCGATGATCACGGCCATTGGAGCTGGAATCGGAGATGGTGATCAAGAAGGTGCCTTTGATATCGAAAAAGTTCGTTATCATAAAGTGGTGATCATGACCGATGCCGACGTGGACGGATCTCACATTCGGACCTTGTTGCTGACATTTTTCTGTCGTCACATGCCCGATCTCGTCAAAGCGGGTTATCTCTATATCGCACAGCCACCTCTTTATAAAGTGACGCGTAAAAAACGGGAAGAATACCTTGCCGACGACGATGCGTTAAACGAAATTCTTATCTCGCTCGGGTCGGAAGACGTGCAGCTCCGCCAACATGGAACTGACAATTATGTCGATAAAGATTTGTTAAAAAGTGTGCTTGATACCTTGGCGCAACTCACTCGCTTTACCTCAACGTTAGAAGGACATGGCGGAAGTTTCCGCGTGTTACTCGAACACGAAAAGGATGGGCATCTTCCCGAGTATATGGTTCGGGTAAGAATCGGAAATACGGAAGAAATTCATTATTTTGATACCGAAGCTGAATTGTTGGAGTTTGCTCGTGAAAACAGAGATCTTCGTTTGTTTGATGAAGAGCTTACCGAGGAAGAACTCGCTGAATACAAAGAAAAATACCAAGGTGCACAACGCCGAGCCGTTAAGCGTGAGCTTCATGAGTCCGCTGCTATTTCGAAGGTATTGGACCGACTCAATGAGTTTGGTGTTCAGACGATTCCGTTTTTCTCCGAAGATAAACCGCTCTATGAGTTGATCGAAGGGGGGAATGAAGATGAGGCGGTTCCCGTGTTTAATCTTTTTGAAATTCTCGATCGCGTCCTGGAAATTGGCCGCAAGGGGATGCGCATTCAGCGATTTAAGGGATTAGGTGAAATGAATGCTAAAGAGCTCTACACCACCACTATGGATCCTGAACGTCGTCAGTTCCTTCAGGTTCGCCTCGACGAAGAAAATGCTCTCGAAGCAGATAAAATGTTCGACGTCCTCATGGGCGATATCGTTGAACCACGAAAACGATTTATCGAAGATAACGCCCTGAATGTTCAAAACTTGGATGTCTA
>CAZOWD010000189.1:0-3887 GCA_964583225.1 uncultured Verrucomicrobiales bacterium
CTTCATTGCCTTTCGGCGATTGGGGGTATTGTGGATGACATGGATGAAAGCCAAAAAAACAGCTTCCCTTGGAAGTCTTCATTGCCTTTCGGCGATTGGGGGTATTGTGGATGGCGGTCCTCAAAACCCCTTGCCGTGTATAGGCTTAAACCCCCTTATTGTCACGAGAAATTTTTTTTGGAGTTTTCTGTGTTTTTCTTTGTTAGAAAAAAGAGGTGTTTTTGTGTAAGTTGTTTATTTTGAAGGAGATGGGTTCAGGTCATGAGATGGCTGTTTTGGGCTAAAAAATCTCATGACCTAGAAATTTAGATTGATGTGCCGTAACGGGTTGAATTTGAGCCTCTTATGCTAATGTTAGAGAGAGCCTTGGCGGGGTGAAGGGAGGCGCGGGGGAGGATTTATTGAATTTCGATTTCTCGAATGATGAGCCAAGAAGTTTGGTTTGCCGTAACCGAGATGCGAAGTTGGGTGCTACCTTTGGGGAGGTTGCCCGTAGCGGTTCCTTTTGAAAACGAACCCATTTTTTTCCATTCACCCTTGCTGTTTTTGGCTTCGATGATCCCTTGCTCTAGGTGGTCGTCTCCGTTGTCTTTTTTGCCTGTGAGGACTTTAACGGTGAGAGTTTTTGGAGTCGGTTGAGGAAAGGTGACGGTAAAGGAATCGCCTTTTTTAGCGGGTTGGGAGGACCAGAAGTATGTGTTCAGTTTGCCGTCGATGGCGAAGGTTGGGATGTTTCCTGCGTAGGTTGGCATGGTGGTTTGGGCTTTCATCCCGTCTTTCCCTTTGACTTCGGGCGGGTTGAAATAGTCGAAGGCGTTGATGCCGGCTGCTTTGTAGCGAGCCATCATGGGTTTGAGGCGTTTTTTGAAGCTCGTGAGGTTTTTGCGTTCATTGGCAGTCCAAGCCACTTCCGCTAGAGCCGCTATTCTGGGGAATGCCTGGTATTCTACTTTGTCCCAAGTTTTCATATATTCGGTCCAGAGTTGGGCTTGGCATCCGAGGATGTGTTTGGCTTTTGGAGTGCCTTGGAATTCTTTGGGAACTGGGTTGAAGGAGTAAACGCTTTCGAGTGTGCGGAGTCCTCCAATCGCTTCGTATTCTGGTCCTTGGCTGAGAATGGCGCTGGGATTGTATTGGTAGTAGTCGAAGTAGGTGTGGGAACCGGGAGCCATGACGACATCGTGTCCTTCATTGACGGAGGCAATGGCGTGATTCCATCCGCGCCAGAGCATGACGGTGGCGTTTGGCGAGAGCCCGCCTTCGCGAATTTCATCCCATCCGATGAGTTTTCTGCCCTTTGTTTGGAGTATTTTTTCGACGCGTTGGATGAAATAAGATTGGAGTTCGTGTTCATTTTTGAGCCCTTCGCGTTTCATAACCGACTGGGCAAATTTGGATTTTTTCCATTGTGTTTTAGGCGCTTCATCGCCTCCGATGTGGATGTAGGGAGATGGAAAAAGCTCGCAAAGTTCGGTGAGAACGTCGTCGATCCACTGGAAGGTTTTTTCTTTAGGCGCGAGCGTGTATTGAAAGACGCCCCAGTGTGTGGCGACGGTTGGATGGTAGTTGGGGATGTCGCTGTTTCCGAGTTCGGGATAAGCGGCGATAGCAGCCGACATGTGGCCGGGCATATCGATTTCAGGAACGATGGTGATGTGGCGTTTTTTGGCGTAAGCCACGATGTCTTTAATCTGTTCTTGAGTGTAAAACCCGCCGTAGCGTTTGCCGTCGGATCCGTTTCGGTTTCCGTAAGGTGGAGTGGAAGCTCGGAACCCGCCCACGCTGGTGAGTTTGGGGTATTTTTTGATTTCAATACGCCACCCTTGGTCTTCGGTAAGGTGCCAGTGCAAGGTGTTGAGTTTGTGGATGGCGAGTTGATCGATGAATTTTTTGATGTCTTTGGGCGCAAACATGTGACGTCCGACATCGAGGTGCATACCACGCCACTTAAAGCGGGGATGGTCGTTGATTGTGCAGGCGGGAAGCGTTTTTTCTCCTTCAAGTGGAATGAGTTGGAGGAGTGATTGGATTCCGTAAAAGACGCCAGCGGAATCGGTTCCCGTGATGGTGATTTTCTTTGGGGTGATGGTGAGCGTGTAAGCTTCCCTGAGGGAATCGTCCCCATCGATTTTGAGTTCGATGGGGGGCGCGATGAGTGCGAGGCGGAGCCGATCATCTACGAGACGAGGAGTCAATCCCGTCGCTTTTTGAATTCCTTGAGAAAGGAGTTCAGCCTCATTTCTGAGGTTGTTGGGGTAGCGGATGGCGGTTCGCTTGGTGATGCTGAACTGCCCATTTTGAACACTTTCCTTGAGTGGTTGCGGAATGATGGGGAGATCGTCCGCGAGTAGGGTGGGGAGGGGGCTTAAGGCGATGAGGGTAAGTAACAGGAATTTGTTCATAATGGGCTTCAGTTAGCGGAATTTATTGGCTTTGCTCAAGCATTCGGAGAAGTGGAGCTTCCGCTTGTTTCCGGAGCGTTTCCGGCATGGTGACTTCTGGAGAGAGTTTCGCTAAAGAATCGCGAAGTTTTTCCAGTGTGTTCATTTTCATGAAGTGGCAGTCGTTACAAGCACAGCGGTCGGTAGGTCCAGCGATGAGGTTTTTCTCTGGCGCTTCTTTTTGTAAACGGTGCAACATGCCGCTTTCTGTCACCACAATGATATTTTTTACGGGGGCGTTTTGGCAGACTCCGATCATTTTTTCTGTCGAGCACACCTCATCGGCCAAAAGGCGGACGGCCGTGGTGCACTCAGGGTGTGCTACGACGAGCGCGTCTGGGTATTTTTCTTTGATTGCGTTGATGGAGTTGCGGGTGAACTCGGTGTGGACGTGACAGGCGCCTTTCCAAAGGTCCATTTTGCGTCCTGTTTGCTCCATGACCCAGGCTCCAAGGTTGGCATCGGGCACAAAGAGAATGGGGCGATCGGCGGGAGCTTTTTCGACGATTTTAACAGCGTTGCCTGAAGTGCAAATGACATCGCAGAGAGCTTTTACGCCACCTGAACAGTTGATGTAGGCGATGACGTAGTAGTTTTTTTCTGCGTTTTCTTTGAGAAATGCTTCAAGCTCTTCGGCGGGGCAGGACTCTTCAAGTGAACATCCAGCCTCGATATCTGGGAGGATGACGGTTTTCTCTGGGTTGACGATTTTGGCGGTTTCCGCCATGAAGTGCACACCGCAAAAGGCGATAACGTCGGCATCTGTGCTCTGTGCCTGATAAGCGAGCCCTAGCGAGTCTCCTACGTAGTCGGCAATGTCTTGGATGTCACCCGTTTGATAGTTGTGGGCGAGGATGACAGCGTTGCGTTCTTTTTTGAGGCGTAGGATTTCTTCGCGGAGGTCGAGAGAGTTCGTTGACATGCAGAGAGCCTATGGGGTGGGAGGCTAGAGTCAAGAATCAAGAGAAAGGCATACACCTACATGTCTTGCTCTCCGTCACGCCATTCCCGAGGTTCGAAACGCATGATCTCTTTGATGAAGGTGAGTGGAACATCGCCAGTAGGTCCGTTACGGTTTTTGGCGATCACCAGTAGCGCTTTACCTTTGGCATCTTCTTGAGCTTCTTCGTCCCCAGCATCGACATAGTAAGCCTCTCGGTAGAGAAGACCTACGATGTCGGCATCTTGTTCGATTGAGCCAGATTCACGGAGGTCAGACATGCGGGGTTTTCCGCCGCCACCGCTGCTACCAACCCGACTTTCAGGTCCCCGGTTGAGCTGAGCGAGCACGAGCACGGGGATTTCAAGTTCTTTAGCGAGAGCTTTTAGACCTGCAGAAATTTCGGCCACTTCTCGCTCCCGGGAGTTTTGCGCTTGTTTGGAGTTTGAGCGCATGAGCTGAAGGTAGTCGATTGCGATTACTTGAATGTCTGCTTCTTTCTTTTT
>CAZOWD010000190.1:0-3884 GCA_964583225.1 uncultured Verrucomicrobiales bacterium
CCGATCACTTAACCACTTCCGATCCATTCAAAAAAGCGAAACGTTTAATGCGTTTCGCTTTTTTTGAACTCTAAAACCTGAATCGAGGAAAACTCTTCATATCCTCCCAGATACCTTACGATGCTTCAAAAGGGTGCATCACCCCAGCATCCGCGCTGTCGGAGAGCCATTTAAGTAACGCATTCACTTCTTCGCTATCACCTCGGATAGCCTCAAGCGCCGCCCAGTCGATATGAGGTCGAGACTTTGCAGCCGCTACTCGAGTAACCTCCAATCGCTCCATCAACGCTTCCGTTTCTCTCGGATGCGCATTCAATATGTTAGCGGGGCGCGGAAGATCATCGAGAATTTCAGCCGTAAGACCAAATGAGGTCACTCCGATCCCAAATTTTGTGCTCAACCTGCGAATCCCTTCAGCCAATGCCTCATCTTCAATAGGTGCAGCGTAAATTAATTCTCCACCTTGCGCCCAAACCGATGCGCTGAGTGTCTGGAAAAAATCTTCCCGATACGAATGGTGCGACGGTAAAATCCGCAGCCGAGCTGCGTGCAATCGGAACGGAGGAAGACCCAACTGAGCTTTCAGCTTCAACAATGGACGACTCGTTTCCTCTTCGTCACCACTTTCCCAATCGACAAGTAACATTTCAGGAAACTTCCACAGGTTGCCGATGGGAGCATCCGCTTGAAAAGGCTCACGAAAAGCAAAAGGAAACCTACCGTTCACCTCACACCATTTATCCACGATAGCTCGGAATTTTCGAATCCGCATCATCGCGTGATCCACTTCCTGCCCGTCATCTTGAATATCATCAAGCCGTCCCTGATACTGAGAAAACAACTCCTGCGCTGTCGAAAGCTCAGGAACAGGTGCTGTGCGCCGATAATACCCTTGCCCTTTTTCCACTTTCGCTATCGGCGAGGTGGGGTCGCAGGACATAATCGAAAAATGATACCGCAACGAAGCATCGGAATAATTCCCCTCCAACTTCATCCGAATCATACGGATAAGCTCAGTCCCCTTAATCGCCTCATGTGGGTTAGTAGGAAGGTAATCAGGTAAGGCGTCGATGAGTTGCTTGCGTAGGCTCATAATAACTATAAAAAAGATAGGCACGCTAGCCATAGCGCAACCCCGCCGCCATCCAATCCACTCACCTCACCATGCTCAAGCATTCTTTTTAAAATAACCGCTAAATTTTTCATTTTTGTGAATAACTTTTTATGCTTGCCGTCTATACTTGTATGGCTTCTCCTCTCTCCAGCATGAAAAAACCTTCTCTTTTCTCTCTCTTCGCTACGTTTTTAGCTGTGGCAACTTTTACGATGACCTCAGCGCAAGCTGCCAATCAACCTGATGCTAATAAAATCGTCCACGGTGTCCGACTCGCTTCCACCCTCCAACACAACGACCTCAACGGCACGCTCCGAAAAAACGGAAAACGCACCCCAATCGGACTTTTTCTCCGAGGCGAAAACATCCAATTTCAGTATAAAACAGGTAAAAAATGGACTGTTTTTCACATGAGACTCAAAGAAGAAAGCTTCGAACTATTTGAAATTGCTAACGGAAAAAACATCAAACTCCCCTCTGGAAAACTCGGTCAACCCATACTCAACACCGATCTCACTTACGAAGATCTTGCCTTCCGATTTCTCTACTGGCCTCACCCAAAAATTGTGGGTGAAGAAACGATCAAACTCCAACCATGCTACAAAATTCGCCTCGTTAACCCTGGAAAATCAGGTCGATACACCATCGTTTATATCTGGGTGCACAAAAAATACAACGCGCTGATGCAAGTGGCGGGGTATGACAAATCGGGCAAAATTTTAAAAAGATTCCACGTCACCGAGCTTATGAAAGTAGCCAATGGGCAAACACTCAAAAAAATGAATATTGAGAGTTACAACCCCAAGACTGAAAAGGTGACGGGTATCACTTACCTCGAATTTCAAAAGCCCAAACCAGTCAAAAAAGGACTCCGATAAAAAACGCCTTCCTCGGAAACCGACACGCAAAAAAACACCCACATGACCATCCTCATCACAGCAGGCCCCACGCGCGAAGCCATCGATCCCGTGCGCTATATTTCCAATAAATCTTCGGGAAAAATGGGCTACGCCCTCGCGGAGTCTGCTGCTGCCATGGGGCACCGAGTCATCCTCGTCTCTGGCCCTACATCCCTAGATATCCCCGATGGAGTGGATTACATCCCCGTTGAAAGCGCTCAGGAGATGTTTCATGCGGTTGAAGATTACATTCAAAAAGTCCAGATTGCCATCTTTGCTGCAGCCGTAGCAGACTACCGCCCCGCTTCAGTTCCCGAGCAAAAAATCAAAAAACATACTGATACCTTAACGCTTGAGCTTGTCAAAAACCCAGACATTTTAGGTTCCGCACGCAGTCATTTTAACTATTCTGGAACACTAGTCGGCTTTGCTGCCGAAACTGAAAATCTCGAGAACAATGCACGCCTCAAACTTCAACGAAAGCGTTGCGACCTCATCGTAGCAAACGACGTTTCCCGCAAAGATATTGGATTCGACGTGCAGGAAAATGAAGTCTTGCTCGTTTTTCCCGACCACACAGAATCTCCAGAAAAAGCGAGCAAACATCACCTCTCCCACATTATTCTAGAAGAGGCTTTAAAGATCAGCGATTCGAAAGATTCCTAAGTGTTTAATAACACCTCATTCACGAGTTCTCGCCCTGCTTCAAAATCAGAAATATTGCGAGCCGTTGTCTCGCAGATATTAACCAGCGCCTCTTTCGTGAAAAATGCTTGGTGTGAGGTAATCAACACGTTGGGAAATGTCATCAAGCGCATCAATACGTCATCCTGCACAGCTTGATCTGAGAGATCCTCAAAGAAAATTCCAGCTTCTTCCTCATACACATCCAAAGCGACCGCTCCAATCCGCCCCTTTTTAAGCGATTTAATCAATGCAGAGGCGTCCACCAAGGGCCCCCGTGAGGTATTGACCAACACGAGATCTTTCCGACACATTTTCAGCGTCTTTTTATTAATCAAATGATGAGATTCAGGAGTGAGAGGGCAATGCAAACTCACAACATGCGACCTCTTAAATAACTCTTCAAGTTCGACATATTTTACGCCTTTTTTGATGAGTTCTTCGTTGGGATAAGGGTCATAAGCGATCACTTCACATCCAAATCCCGATATCAAGTTACAAAAAATTTGACCAATTTTTCCAGTACCCACCACGCCAATCGTTTTGCCGTGCACGTCAAACCCCATCAATCCATTTAGAGAAAAATTATTTTCGCGCACTCGAGCGTAGGCTTTATGAATTCGACGATTCACCGCCAAAAGTAACGCCAACGTGTGCTCGGCCACAGCATGCGGAGAGTAGGCAGGCACACGAACCACAGTAATCCCAAATTCTTTAGCGGCGGGTAAATCAACCTGGTTAAATCCGGCGCAACGCAAAGCTATAAGTTTCACTCCATACCGAGCGAGCCCTTCAATACATTCACGATTTAACAAATCATTTACGAAAGCTGAAACAGCGCCACAACCTTCCGCGAGCTTCACGGTTTCTGGTTTTAATTGGTTCCTAAAAAATACAAATTCGTGATCAGCCCCCAAAGCATCTGTCAGAGGTTCTCTTTCGTATCGGCGCGTGGAAAAAACAGCAATTTTCATACAAGAAAACCATAAATCCAACTCAACAACGAGAGCAAGAACATCCCACTAAAATCATGACATGCACAGAATATATCAAACTCATTCGTTGGCTCTATCCGCTTTTCCCAACAAAGAATACAAAGGAACCACATCTTCATTTTTCTGCGCTTTCAGCATCGGTTTGGCTTCTGTTTTGCGTTTTTCGCCAAAATGATCTCGGTATTTGGAAAA
>CAZOWD010000191.1:0-3874 GCA_964583225.1 uncultured Verrucomicrobiales bacterium
GATCGCAGAAAACAGAGGTTGAAGGCTGATGTTTTTAACCAAAGTTATCTGCTCTATATTCTCCAAGCCGCCGTGGCGGAATTGGTAGACGCGACGGATTTAAAATCCGTTTGTTGGCAACGACAGTACCGGTTCGATTCCGGTCGGCGGTATGGAGAATTACTTATAGAATAAGGGGGTAGGAGGATTTTGAGAGGGGTGGAGGCGAAGAGCTTGTTAGTCGTGAGCCTTGAGATGTATGGTTCTGTTTGTGCATTTTTATCGTTTTCCGAAAACTAATTCACGGGAAATGCCGTATTTTTCAGGCCAATTTTCGTAAAAAACATCAAATGCCCCAACGCCGTCGCAAACGATAACATGCCATTTTCCTGTGTTATCGCGCCGTAATATTGCAGCTAATCCAGCATCACCAAATTCGTCATTTTTATATTGTTGGGCGTATTTTGTTTTTAGCCAGTTGATTGGTTTTCCGTTGGGTTGTTGAAGGTTTGAACAATAAATAAATGCGGTGTCGCCTTGAGTTGCAATGTGACCAATGACAAATACTACGCGTTGGCCATTTGTGATGTCGCGCATGACAGGAATTCGGAGCGCGTTGCAAATAGCTTTACGCTCGGCAGACCCGGGCTTGAGCAATTTTACTTTGCCTAAACTCTGTGAGGAGGATTGTAGAGAACGGTTGGAAGATTGGGGCGAGTTGTCTGAGGGCAACGCTTGTTCGAAAGCTAAAAGTTGCAATGCTCTATCTCGCACTCGTTGATAACTTGCTTCTGTGCCTGCTAATTGAGATTGAGTTCCTTCTTGGCTAGATATAATGGCTTCGATAGCTTTGCCGTCGGCGTCTCGAAATGTGACCCATGCTCTTTGGGCATTTTTTAAAATTTCTCGTTTCGTTTTGGGAAGGCGAGCCATTAACCGTTTGTAACAAGCATTCATTTCTTGATCCCACATTTCCCGAGCTTTGTTGATCGTGCTACGCATAGCCATCGTGGAATAACTTTTTTCCATCGCTTGATTATACCATCGATCAATTTGGTGATCCGTTGATTCCGAGGCATGAAGAGAAAGAGAAGAAATCCCGAGCGCTAAAGTGACAATAAAAGATTTGTGAATTATGGAGTTTTTCATTGTTCTGATATAGTGGTTGATTTTGAGTTTCAATGTGTTGGGAACTATTGAATAGGATTTTTTCAAGCTTATGTCAATGTGGGAGCTATAGCCTGTAATGTAGGCTTTGCTGAGTGAGTTTACGGATGCAAAAAAAATCTCAGGGCGCTTTCGGAGGAAAGCGCCCTGAGAGGAGGAGAGGGGGAGTTTTTTAGGTTGGATTAAATGATGTCTTCTGGGGATTTTTCGAAGAAGGTGACTCGCCCAGTGGAAACATTGTAGAAGGCTCCGACCAGCTTGATTTGACCCGATTGAATGAGTTCGTTGAGTTTGGTGCTGTTCGAGCGGATTTTTTCCATGGTTTTGATGACGTTGAGCTTTGCGATGTGATCGACAAAACTTTCGTCACTGCTGTCAGGTTTGTTTCCTTTTCTCGCTTCCGCATCTACGATTTCAGTGATCGGTCTAATGATCGTGTCCAGATTGTCGCACCCTGTAAATTTGAGTGCGTTGGTTTTTTCTGAAACTAACTGAATGGTTGAGGCGACGGCACCGCATTTGGAGTGTCCCATTACGACGAGGAGTTTGGCTCCCGCTACGGAGCAACCGTATTCCATACTTCCGAGAAGTTTGTTGGAAATGATATTTCCTGCAACCCTAAGACTGAAGATGTCGCCGAGCCCCATATCAAAGATTTTTTCAGTGGCTGCGCGGGAGTCCATGCAGGAGAGCACCACGGCGAGCGGGTATTGACCTTTGGTGTTGGCGAGGACTTGTCGGCGGAAATCTCGGAGGATGGGTTCACCTTCCACGATGCGTTTGTTCCCCGCTTTGAGAAGGTCGATGACTTCCTCTGGAGCGAGTCGTTCTTGGAGTTCTTTGGTGGGGACTTCGACGTAGGCGATCCGCTCTTTGAATTGGTATTCATCCTCGAATCCCATCAGGCTGAGTTGAATATCGTGAGCGGGTGCGATTTCCTCTTCAAATTCACGGAAGAGATCGAGGATGTCGGGGTCGATGTAGTCGGTGCGGCGGGCATCCAGAACGACGTGGCTTCCTTTAGGGAGGCTGTGTAATGTTTTGAGCATAGAAGCCCGATTGAGGAAGCTGATTTGGCTTCCCAGCTTGATGCGGATCACTTCTTCTCCAACGTGTTTTTCATGGATGATAAACGGAGGACGCTTCAGGTTAGAGTAGAGAATAAACCCGATGGATACCGTGAGTCCGATGAAGATTCCGATGAGGAGGTCGGTGAATACGATGGCGACAACGGTGATAACGAAGGGGATGAACTGGCTTTTCCCTTCGAGCCACATTTGTTTGAAAAGTGCGGGTTTTGCGAGCTTGAAACCCGTTACCATTAGGACGGCAGCTAGGCAGGATAACGGAATAAGATTGAGCAGTCCTGGTGCTGCGAGGACCATGATGATGAGAAGAACTCCGTGCACAACGCTGGTGATTTTTGTTTTTCCTCCAGCATCGATGCCTACGGAGCTACGGACGACAACGGAGGTGACGGGCAGTCCGCCAATCAGTCCGCAAGTCATGTTTCCTACACCTTGGGCTACGAGCTCGCGGTTAGGGGGAGAAATGCGTTTGAGTTTGTCGATTTTGTCAACGGCTTCAAGGTTGAGAAGCGTTTCCAAGCTGGCGACGATGGCAACGGTAAGGCCAGCAATCCAGATTGCCGAAGTTCCCATAACGCTGAAATCAGGGAATGCGAGAGAAGCCGTGAGACTATCCCATGAGTTGATGGTAGGGATTTGGACCAAGTGTGAGTTGTCTATTTCCCAATACCCTCCGATTTGACGAAGAGCGAGCACGCCGAGAATGCCACCGCCTACGATAACAAGGGGAGCGGGGAGTGAGAGTTTGTTGAGTTTTAACTTGTCCCAGAACATGAGTAAAATCATGGAGATACCTCCGATGATGGTTGCTCCTGGGTGGATATGGAGGAATGAAATAGCAATTTCAGTGAAGGTGTTTTCTTGGTCTTGCTGGAGAAACTCTAGATCGCCAAACCAGTCGGTGTCGTAGCCGACGAGGTGGGGAATTTGTTTGAGAATAAGGATGATTCCAATAGCTGCCAGCAGTCCTTTAATGACGCTGGACGGAAAGAAGGCTGCGAGCGAGCCCGCTTTCATGACACCAACGGCAATTTGAAGCACGCCAGCAATGATGAGGGCAGGAAGAAAGGCTTCAAAGGAGCCTAAGATTCCGATTTGGGTGGCGACAATGGCGGTTAACCCTGCGGCTGGACCGCTGACGCTGGTGTGCGATCCGCTAATCCATGCGACAATAGTTCCCCCTATAATGCCGGCTACGATTCCAGACATGAGGGGCGCGCCTGATGCCATCGCTACTCCAAGACAGAGAGGGAGAGCGACGAGAAAGACGACAAGGCCTGCGGTGAGGTCTTTGGTGAAGTTTTTTTTGTAATTGGGGTGTGTGAGCGGCGGTGAGCTTGAATCCATGGTCGGTGTGAGTTATGAAGTTCTGTGAGTTTAGTGTTACTCGTAAGAGTCGAGCTTCGAATACGCACTCCGCCTTGGGCTTCTTTCTCTTAATATGGAAAAAAGATACTTTTTTTAATGAGCTGTTTAATCCGGTGTCAGCAGTTGGTCTTTCGTTAAAATATTAACCTAAAATCCGCAATTGGATTATCAAAACGAAGGAGCTTCCCTCATGTGCCAACGGCACAACCCATACCAACCCAACGCGGAGGACGAAGTCCGACCCGTTGGGTTTTCAGGGATGGAATAGAAAA
>CAZOWD010000192.1:0-2391 GCA_964583225.1 uncultured Verrucomicrobiales bacterium
CCCTCGCTAAAGGCGACATCGAGCCCCATGTGTAATTTTTGCTCGCGGGCGAGTTCATAACGCACGCCTACCCCTCCGGAAACAACATTATTATGCCAAGAAACATCGTTGTAGCTGCTTGAGGTGACACCGCCTCCAGCAAACCCGACAAGGCTGATCCGATTCATTATTTTCCACCGCAACTCGGCCTCGGCAAAACCGACATGCTCACCCTGATAGCGCATAACGGGCACTCCGCGGAGTTGCACAAATGGACGCTGGTAAAAGGGAACGTCTCCAAAACTTAACTGCGCGCTCGCTCGCAAACCAAATACAAGATTAGGATTCAGAGGACGAAAAAAGAAAGTATCGATATTTACCCGCTGATACGTTGACGTAGCCCCCAATACAGGATCGTGGAAAATAGCAGTCACATCCGCCATAACTCCACGGTTAGGAGTAAACATATTGTCGCGCGTATCATAGTTGTAAATAAAACTGAGCCCTCCAAGCTTGCTGGTTGCATTCCCGAAAGTGGCTTCTGGAGGAGGGGTGATATGTTTAAAATGCGAAGCCATTTCGCCGTAAGTGTAACCCAGACCAACCATCGAGCGGGAGTGCCCGATTCGGTAAAGCGCCTCAGTCATCAAGATTTGAGTATCCATCGTATAGCGCAGCCCCCTTCCGCTCGCGCCAAAGAAATCGAGGTTAGCGGTCATATCCGCCAACACAATCAAAGTGTCTAATTTTCCATCCAACCAATGGCCAGAGTGCATTCCAAAATACCCCTCCGTTCCATTTTGAGTTCCAAATCCCCCCACCGCAGTGATATTCGGTTTGATTCCGTGACCTTCAGATGATTTTTCATTGGTATCGATAAACACAAGCGAAAGAGCCGCCCCCGCACCAACACTAGGTTCCGTAATTGGAACAATCACGGGAACAAACCCCAAGGGGTCAGCTAAAAACTGGCTGATATCAAAACATCCGTCCTCGGGATCTATAAATTCAATCTTCCGTTTCTTTTTTTGCCCCGTGTCTTCTGGCAGTTGCAAGCCAGCGCCTTCCGCCTCCCCCGCACGAAGTGGAGGAAGAGAAAAAGTTGCGAATAAGAGGGAAAATATGACGGATTTAAAAAAGAAAGGCATCATCGTTTAAGGAACAACCACTTCTACCCGATAAAAGATTGATAGGCTATTCCCTTTTTGAATCACGTCGGAAATTTGAGAACCATCGCCCTGATAAACGGTATCATTCACAGGCTCCCAGCTGTCAGGTTGAAGCGTCGTGGACTGCATAATCCGATATTTCTTACCCTCCTTACTCGGCCACGCAATACGCCAGTGATCCGAATCTATTTTTTCCAATGGCGCCGTTCGAAAAACATCTTTGGGATCGTTCGGGTCAGTTCCCGCCACATACTCAAAGGCATCTTTACTGCCATCATAATCCGTATCCGACGACTCATTCATCGAGTTAAGATCTCCAGCGTGCGTAATTTCCCAACCATCATGCAAACGATCGGAATCGGAATCGGATACCATGGTGATAAGTTGTGGCCTTAACGCTTCCTCTTCAGCCTCAGAAGAATGAATCTTAATCGCTGAAGTAAATTTCGTTTTGAGTGCTATGCTGTAAGTCCCATCTGACGGGGTCCAATCACCTAAATCGATATCAAAAAATCCACCTTCAGAAACTACCCCCTCTCCCAACTTCGCTCCTATCTCAGGTTGATTTTCCCATACAATTTCTGACTCCTTCCACGAGTTATCAGAAACCAAATAAGCCTCAACCACAGCGTTCTCTTCAACTCCAGGCACGCCGTCGAAACCAAGAGAAGAAAGCCGAAGAACCGTTTTATCTGATTTCTTGGCGATCCCAACGACCTCAAACTTAAGAAAGGCAACTTGTTCTGCGGTATTCGATCCTCGAAGCGTCAACTTCTTCCAATTTCCCGTATTTTTAGAAGAACCATCTTTACAAGACGCATCCTCACGAGCCTCTGTGATCTGCCGTTGAACCACAGGGCCCGTATAGTTTACTTTCACCCGATAAACTCCCGAGTCGTCCACAGTAACAGTTGCAGGATAATCCTGACCATTGATTAAAACCGTCACATCATAAACGCCCTTAAATCCACGAAATGAAACCCTACCATTGATGCCTGAGGTTTCGGTCGAGGAGGAAGCGTAACGAATGCGATTGAGGTAATACCAAACGAGCCCGTTCATTTTCGGAGTGCCATCCCCATTGAGCAATGCAGAACTTCTATAATCAGAGTTAGACGCTGAAGAAATATACTCCCAGGCATAAAGCCCCGACACATTGGGGTGACTGAAATAAATCGTCATAACCTCCTCAGTCATTTGCGCGCGTTCTTTTTCGCTCGGTTGAAAAACGGGATTCCCCTCA
>CAZOWD010000192.1:2491-3835 GCA_964583225.1 uncultured Verrucomicrobiales bacterium
AAAACGGGATTCCCCTCACTATCCAATCGATCTTTAATTTCAAATTCGGTGCCAACCAACTTGAGGTCCGGGTAGCGCGATGCAAAATCATCGAGACGATTAAAAATAGTTTCGTGGTAGAGTTTTTCTGGAGTAGAAGGCGAATCTGGCTTTTCCGTGATAAGCTCAAAACCAAAACGGCTTTGAAATCCAATACTTGTTATCGGTGCATTGCCTTGGAGAAGGGCATCAATCTTTGAGAAATACCTCTCTCGTCGATCCAAATACTTCCCTTCGTTCACAAACGGAGAAGGTCCCGAAATCAGTTGAAATTCGTTAATCAAAAAATCACAGTTAGGATCGACGTTATTTTGAGCATCCGTCGTGGTCGCTTTAGCTAGCTTAAACCAATCAACATAAACAGATTCGTCAGGCTGCCCTACCGTCCCCAACGCTTCCGCGATTCGCGTATTGGACAACACCTCATTAATCACATCCCACTCAATAACTTTCCATCGAGATGCCCAGTCTTTAATTTCAGTTTCAATTTGAGTGCGCAATTCGCTCTGCAAAGTCGCAATCGTGTTTGGATCATTATCCCCGCTCCGCTCCGCTTCTATCTCATGAACAATCCGACTAACTTCTTCCGTCATGTGGTCATTGTCTGCATTGCGTCCTGGCCACATGAGAAGGTGTCCCCGACTCGTCATCTGAACAGAATCCAACCACTCAAAATAACTGGGCAAAAACTCATGCGTCCCCGTCACCCTAGGTTTGAGACCATTGTTAAGCCCCGCGTAATCAAATAGCGTCAGAAAAAGCGATTTATAAACATCTACCCCAATCTCAATATCATCGTTACTCGCACCTTCAGAAAATTCACTGAGATCCATCACTCCGCCAAAACGAAACTTCTTTTTTTTGAGACTCAAAGACACCTGCGCATTGGGGATAAGGTTGCCATTTAAATCTGTAACCTCGATGGTATAATCACCTTTGCGCGATGTTTCAATACGCTCTTGAGCCTTCATGCGCCACTGAGGCAAATCTTGAGGTTTCACGATCTCAGCAAGATCAGCTTTCTGCTCTTCCGTTAAAGTAATCCCAAAAGCGTTATTGATTTGGTCAACTTCGCTCTCGGTGAGTGGCGTAAATGATTGAGCTAAGACTGGTAAGACACCTCGCAAAAAACACAAAGCGATCAGCATTACTTTAAAAAATCGGAAACATTGAAACATTTGAAAACGAATACGTTAGGTTATATTCTTATATATAACAAACTCAGAGCATTCGAACAGAGAGAATAAAGGTTAAAATGAGCGTTTATATTGTTCGATTGAGAACTTCTCATAGAAAAACGCCCCT
>CAZOWD010000193.1:0-3815 GCA_964583225.1 uncultured Verrucomicrobiales bacterium
GAGCGGGTGACTGTTAATCACTAGGTCCTTGGTTCGATCCCAAGCGCAGGAGCCAATTTCCAAACCCTCTAGGTAAATTTTACTTAGAGGGTTTATTCTTTCCTAGAAGTTTGTTTTTTGCATCTCCCCCGCCCTTAGCTCTCAAACCCTTGGCTCCGCAACCAAGATTCCAAAACGTCCATCAACTCTTGTTTTCCTTCATCCGCAAACAATTCATGCAGAGCGCCAGAAAACTCGTGATATCGTTTATCCTTTTGGGGTAATCGTTTAAAAAATTCTCGGGCAAATTTTGGCGGACAAATAACATCGTCTCCGCCTTGAGTGAATAAAATGGAAGTTTCCTTGGGCATGGATTCTGTAAATTCCTCCAGCAAGGATCCCATAGATAAAAGAGAGCTTCCCCATCCTAGAGAAATCCGACTATGCCACAGCTTATGCCGTAAGGCTCGGCGTTCTTTTTCGGCATCTGAAGAATCCTCACTCGATCGGCACATTTTCGAAGTTACCCCTGTCGAAATCGTCAACTCAGGAAACCAGCGCCCTAGCGTATGCGCGCTCCGAACCAACAACTCGGATTTTCCATGAGCGGGCCGAATCAAGGGCGCGTTAATCCACGCCCACTGAGGTTCAGGAAACTTCCCTAACCCAGCCAGCACCAAATGCCTCAGCGCCAACAATCCTCCCATGGAATGCCCCATCACCATTTGAGGTAAAGCGCCAAAGCTTTCCAACGTGTTTTGAATCATCGCATCCAGAAGCTGAGCATCACCACCATGCCCTCTCCTGCCAGGACTGTATCCGTGACCAGGAAGATCGGTGACAACACAACGAATCCCACGATCCGTGAAAGGCTCCAACACCTCAGCATAACGCTCTGCGTAATCCCCCTGACCGTGATAAAAAATAGCCGCAGCGCACTCGCCTACCCGATTATCTGGATGTAACACAAGCCGGTGCAGTAAATGGCCGTGGATATCGACGCGTTGATTTTCGATTTTCACAGCTCCAACATGGTGGCCAATTGCTCCAAAACTACGGCGTCTTCCGTCCGACCAACAAGAGATAAGCTATACCTCATTTCTCTCAAATACCTCAAAAGCACATCCCCCAACCCACACGGCAATAAAATAGCATCCATCGCCTTGCGGGTTAATTTTAGACCATTTGCTAAAAGCTCTACCACATCAAAGCAACGTCCGCCGTGATAACAATCGACCAACATATCTACGCCATCGTCTTCAATACGTGTCAAAAAATGCCCCGGATAATCACACCCGTCCACATGGATGCCTAATCTTTGGGCAACGAGCATGTAAAGAACCCCTAAGCTGGTCGCATTGCCAACTTTGTGATCCATTACATAACACAGATCATAATGCTTCACGGCATCAACCTGAGACGCAGGTTGACTAAAGCGTCGACTCACAAACAACCACCGCCGCAATTCCTCGGCTGTGATCTGAACCATTTCGGGAAACGATTCTCGTATTTCATCCGCCAGCAAATCCAATTGATCGGGCAATGATGGGCGCAACGTAATTCCATCGTGCAAAAAGTCCGACAGCATCCTCAGCGCATTTTCAAAAGCCTCCCAATCGTGCGCCCACGCTGCAAGCCCACCGTCGGGCACTGTCCATTCCTGACACAATACCTGCCGCCTCCCTGGCTCCAACCAATGAGATAGACGTTTTTTAGATTCTGGTGGAATTTCACACCCTAATGCCGCTAAATTCTGGCTAATATCCCCTCGATAGGCTTCGAATTTAGCTTTCACCACAGGGCGCACCTGAGGGTCATCATCGTCGATCAATCGAATCAAATGCGGTAAGTCAGCAACGTCATTCGCAGAATCCATATTTACAGACTACACCATACTTCACTAATCGCCAAATGAGAATTTTCTCTATCTTATCTATCGCATCTTATTGGAAACCATTCTAAAGTCGCCCCATGAACGAAGAATCAACCAACCAGCCTTCCGCAGGCTCACCGGAGACAATGAGAAATATTGTGCTCATCGGGTTTATGGGATGCGGAAAATCGACGATTGGATGGGAGCTCCATAAATCGCTGGGGTATCCATTTGTGGACACAGATCAAGCAATCGAAAAAGAACAGGGTCGAAAAATCAAAGAAATCTTTAAAACCGATGGCGAAACAGCGTTCCGCCAGATGGAAACAGCGTTTCTAAAAAAGCTGATCGAACAAAAAACACACCGCACAATTATCGCAACAGGCGGTGGTATTATCACCACGCCAGAAAACATCCCATTGCTTCAAAAACTCGGTTTTGTTGTGTGGCTAACTTGTTTACCTGAAGTTATTTACAATCGAACATCCCGCAACAGCAACCGACCGCTCCTTCAGTGTTCTGATCCTCAAGAAGCGATTCGCACGCTGCTTGACCAACGCAAACCGCTTTACGATTCCTGCGCAAATCTCAAAATTGACACCTCCGAACTCAATATTAACGAAATAAAATTTGGGATTCTTGAAAGCGCACGCTACCACTTTGGCATCTCAGATGACTCAAAATAATCTATTTGAAAAAAGATGAACCGATAAGGTTTGCAAATCGCAAAGAATCGTGCATAGAAACGCCTCTCATAATTTGACATGTCGCTGATCAAAACAAACCACAGTGCCCGAAGTTCTTTTCAACTGGTGAAAAAGGAGCTTAAACTTGTAGAATCTCAGATTCTAGATCAAGTGAATGCTTTTGACCCCGAGTTGGAACCCTACATGCATTACATCTGCAACACCAACGGGAAGCGAATCCGCCCCGTTCTCGCTATTTTAGCGGGTGGAGCTACGGGCGAGGTCAATGCCGACCATATCAAAATTGGCGTCATTCTCGAACTCATTCACATGTCCACTCTGGTGCATGACGATGTGATTGATGAGGCAGAAACCCGCCGAAAAATGCCTACAACAAACGCCAAGTGGGGCAATGGAATGGCAGTTCTTCTCGGCGATGCCCTGTTCTCTCACTCCCTGCTCCTCGCTACTGAATTTGATGACATTGAAATTTGTCGCAAAGTCGGCCGCGCTTCACGGGAAGTTTGCCAAGGTGAAGTGATGCAAACTCAGCGACGCTTTGATCTTTCTCTGACCAAAGAAGATTATTTTAAAATCATCGCGATGAAAACTGGAGCGCTTTTTGCTGCGGCAACGGGAATTTCATCTTCCCTTTCCGGCGTTTCTGCACAAGTCGAAGAACAGCTCTACAACTACGGGCTTAAACTCGGCACCGCTTACCAAATCTATGACGATTGCTTGGATCTGGTAGGAACGGAAGAAGAAGTGGGCAAAACGCTGCGCACCGACCTTGAAAAAGGAAAACTGACACTTCCTCTGCTCAATATCATTGAAAATGCAACCCCCGAGCAGCAAGCCCGACTCAAAAAGTCAGTCACCGATGAACAAGCTCTCGATTTCCAAGAAATTATCGGTGAGTTTGAATACGAATCAGCCGTAGAATCGGCTTTGGATACCGCTGCTGAGATGCTTCAAGAAGCTCGCGATGACATTCAGATTCTAGCTCCTAGCAAATGGCGCGATGCCCTTGAGGAAATCACCACTTACCTCGACGGATTGCTCAACAAGTGCCGTCGGTAAAAGCCCCCCTTTCTTTTGATAACTCATTTAATGGGTCAAGGGAGGATTTATATTTCCTAGCTGATCCACTCTTTGGGTGAAGATGTCTTTAAATTTGAAATCGTTTTAAATTGGACTAGGGAAGCTGGAAACCATTACTACAGCTTTGGGAATGGCGTTCTTGTGCTGAAAGCACAATCCATACGAGCCTCGGGCAA
>CAZOWD010000194.1:0-3788 GCA_964583225.1 uncultured Verrucomicrobiales bacterium
AAAAAGCCGCTCTTGGGAGCGGCTGAAAGTTGATTTTAAAAAGGAAGAAAAAGGCGGTTACTTTTTAGGGCTTTTTTTCGCCGTTTTCTTGGTAGCTTTCTTGGCTGTTTTTTTAGTTCCTTTTTTTGCTGCGCGGGGTTCGAATTCAAATCCGACCTTACCTGTAGCATGATCGAAGGTGAGGTAGGCACTGAATGGACGCTTGGTCCGGCGGGAAATAAAGCCTGTGATGAGGTCGGTTTTACCTTTTTCGATCAGTTTGATCCCTTGTTCGCGGGGAAGTTCATGCTGAAGGATGGTGCGGGAAATGCGGATGCCGTCAGGGTTGTTTTTGTTGACGATTGCAGGGATATACCAAGCTTTGTCTGCTTCGTAGATTTTGACTTCTTTGCCGTCGGGTGTGTTGACTGTGGCTACAACTTGGTCTTCGGTGAGTTCGTCTTTTTCGTCTTCTCCATTGTCAAAGACGAAGTTGACTTTCCATTTGCCGAGTTTGCCTGTTTTTGTTTTTTCCTGTTTGAGTTCTAATCCTGCTTCAAATGGACGATTGAAGCGAGATTTGAAGTCTTCAAGAGGTCCTACAAATTTTGTGGTGAAAAGTTGGATTGCTTCCTCCGGTTTGAGTTCGCGAGATGCGATGTAGCGGTTGGTTTGGAATCCGCATTCAGGGTTGGTGCATTGGTAAGTAGCATCAGTTGTTTTCATTGGCTCAGTTTGGCAAACTGGGCACGGACACATGAGGTCGGGGAAGGATTTGTTTTTTAGTTCAGCGGTGAAAACTTTAGCTTTGTTGACGATGTCGCTCGTGAAATCAATGATTTCGTGCATGAATTCGGGACGGGTAAGTTTTCCCTTTTCCATTTCGCGGAGTTTGCTCTCCCAGTCGCCAGTCATTTCTGGTGAAGCTAGAGCGTCAATGCCTAGCTCATGAGTGAGTTCGATAAGTCCGAGCCCTTTGCGGGTAACGTGGATATCTCGCCCGTCTCGTTCGATGTATTTCTGACGAATTAAGCCTTCGATCGTAGCGGCGCGGGTGGCTGGGGTGCCTAAGCCTCGCTCGGACATGGCTTCGCGAAGTTCGTCGTCGTCGATGAGTTTGCCTGCCCCCTCCATGGCAGAGAGTAAGGTGGCTTCATTAAACCGTGCGGGCGGTTGTGTTTGTTTGTCTTCAACCTCGATTGCTACGACTTGGGCTGATTCATTTTCGGATACTGCGCAGAGTTCATCTTTGCCAGAGGCTACGCCAGGTCGGCGTCCGTAAACGGCGAGCCAGCCAGGACTGACAAGGATTTTTCCAGTGGTGAGGAAGGCATCTGTTACGTTCGGGTGTTGGATGCGGGTGATCCGGCGGGTATTGAGAAATTCCGCAGAGGGGTAGAATACGGCTAGGAACCGTTTGGCGACGAGGTCGAAGATTTTCTCGGCGGCTTCATCGAGTTTGACAAATCGACCCGTGGGAATAATTGCAAAGTGATCCGAGATTTTGGCGTTATTAAAGACGCGTTTATTTGATTTGATAAGTCCATTGGTTAACGCGTAGCCGGCGTGTTCTGCGAGTGCACTGTTTTGACCTGCGATGGCTTGAACTGTGTTTTTTACCTCGCCTACATAGTCTTCTGGCAGGTAGCGGGAGTCGGTCCGTGGGTAGGTGAGCATTTTGTATTTCTCGTAGAGCGCTTGGGCTACTTGAAGCGTGCGCTTGGCGGAGAATCCGTAGCGAGACGATGCCTCACGCTGAAGCGTGGTGAGATCATAAAGCTGAGGAGATGCTTGTTTGGTGGGTTTTTGGGTTTCGGTGACTGTGCCCGTTTTACCTTCGCATCGGGTGCGGATAGCTTCGGCATCTTCTTTTTTCCAAATCCGTTCGGCGCGAGAGTGCGGGTGAGCGGGGTCTTTTTTCCAATCTTCGTTAATCCATCTACCGTGGTATTCTCCTTTTTCGACAGAAAAATCAGCGTGCACTTCGGAGTAGTCTTCGGAAACGAAGTTGCGGATTTCCATTTCTCGCTTGGCGAGGATGGCAAGGGTGGGGGTTTGCACTCGGCCGGCGGCAGTGATGTTGAACCCGCCGTGGCGTGAGCGGAAACAGGTGAGAGCACGCGTGGCGTTAAGACCGACGAGCCAGTCGGATTCGGATCGGCATTTTGCGGCGTCGCGCAAGTTGCGCATGTCTTTTTCATCTCGTAGCTCTTTCCAGGCTGCGAGGATGGCGTTTTGAGTCATCGATTGCATCCAGAGTCGTTTGACAGGCTTTTTAATTTTGCCGAGCTCGAGGATGTATTGGAAAATCAATTCCCCTTCGCGACCGGCATCGCAAGCATTAACGAGTAGGTCTACATCTTTACGCCGTGCCAAGCGGAGGATGAGTTTGAGCCGTGATTCTGATTGTTCGATCGGTTGAAGTTCAAATTTTTTGGGGATAGCAGGAAGCACATCAAAGTTCCATGGGAGGTTTTTTGGTTGGCCATTTTTTCCGATAGGCCCTTGGGGCATTTTGAGTTCTACGAGGTGGCCTACCGCTGAAGTTATGATGTGGCTTTCATTTTCAAAATAGGTATTTCGTCCCTGACCTTTTTTTTCAAATTTGCCAATTACGTCCTCTGCTTTGACCAGAGTTTTGGCTAAATCGGTGGCTACTGAGGGTTTTTCTGCAATGATCAGGGTCTTCGGCATGGGAGGTGGACTAGACAGCGTAAAGGCATTTGGAAAGACAAATTTTTTGAGAAGCTCTCCTTATTTTGAGGGTGAACGGAAAATAGAGTGAAAAATTTTAGAGAAAAATAGGTGCATTTTTTATTCTAAAACTTCTTTTTTGAGCTCCCTCATGGCGTAGAGGCGAGATGATTTATTTTGCCATCGAACACCTGTCATCGACCGGGCCCCGGTGGTTCGTTTTTTGCCAAAGTAGCTTTTGGTTTCCTTAAAGATGAGATTAACAAAGCTTTGGCTTCCTATTACTAAGCCGTGGGTGAGAAATCGGAATCGGCATTGGAGAGCTTCGCTAATGGTGAGTTTTCCTCCATTAGCGAGCACTTGGTTGATGTCTTCTCGGTTGAAGCCTTTTTTTAGTTGGATTTTTTCGAGGCAGGATTCTGGTTTTGATGAAAAAATCTCTTCGCCATCGGAATAAAGCATCATTCTATACCATTCGGCTCCAGTGGGTGAATGAGGTGTGTTTTTGGTGTGGGGATTGGTGGTGATCGGTTTGTCCCATAAAACTGAGAAGTTGTCGTTGAGTTGCCCTCGTAGTGAACTTGTTTTGTGATGAAGCTCCATCACTCGGCACAATCCTTCTCGAGCCCATGATCGAGTGGGGCTATTTTTGAGGCTCATGGCTGCACCGTATGAACTCCATCGGTAGTTTTCGGGGCGGGTGACTATTCCCGCGCGGACAGGGTTGAGGTCGATGTAGGCTGCTACTACGCGGGCCGCGTATCCGCTCTCGACGAGGACGCTGCGAAACCGTCCTTCCCATAAGGTTCCCGTGCGATGATGGGTTCTGTTATACCATTGTGTGAAGCGTTGTTTGACGCCTTTCATGAATTCGGATAAATCATACATCCTCCGAGTGTATTTCGCTTTTAGGGCTTCTGCTGAGTCGTGATGGTTGTTTTTTCGAAACCGTTCTAGCATTTGTTGGACATCGCGAAAATATTCCGAAGAATACATTTTTTGAATTTTTGAAAGAAATTCATCATCGCTCATGGCGACGGGAGATCCTTTTTTCTTGGGAGGGACTTCGAGTAGAATGTGAAAATGGTTCGACATGACGCAAAACGCATTTACTC
>CAZOWD010000195.1:0-3748 GCA_964583225.1 uncultured Verrucomicrobiales bacterium
GCCATCACAGGTTTCCTCCGCCAATCGTAATCACTCACAACACCCAACAACATGGGATGTTTTCCATACAAAAAACCTGCCACATTTGCAGCGCGCCCCAGCGCAAAGCGACACTGCCCGCAGTTCTCATGATCTTCCGAAAAATCATTCAAATCCAACTCCACATGTTCCGATGAAGAGGCATCTAACATCACCACTAGCACGTTGGGGAGCTCCTTTTCAGATGCCTGTAACGCAACACTCCCCCCACACAACACCAACAGACCAAAGACCAGCAACGTCAAAACCTCTACGCAGATAACACACCCTCTCTTTTTACCCAGCATTCTGCTTTGTATTTTATTTTCATCAAATTTCACAACTCATCTACCCTCCAGGTAAAAGCTCCAGCACTCCGCGCACTCCTTTTTCGATCACATCGCCTCCCTTTTGAATCACATCAGTTCCGCCTTGAATTAAATCCGACCCCGACTCCAAAACTTTTCCGGGGAGTTGGGTTGCCGTTTCATGAGCAAACTTCAACGCCATCTTGCCCGTTTCAGGAATCATTTCAAACATCCGCTCTCCCGCAGCTTGAATCATCCGCTGACTCAAATCCTCCTTAGGAGCATCCACGGTTCCTGTAATCCGGAGCGGCGTCCACAACAATCCTTTTTCACCTCGCAAAAACACCTTTGTTTCAGCCCCTGGAATATGCGCTAAAATCCCTGGCATAATCCCCACCCGAAACCGACCGTTCAATCGACCATTTTCGATACTCAGATTTCCTTTGATCCGAATCAATCCCTCGCTAGCGATCACTATATCCGTCAGGTCCAAAGTATCTCCCGACTTTCTGAAGTTAAAGTGACATTCCGACAAATCAAGCCGACGAAACCGACGGTTATTTGCATACGCTGCAATGCGATCCAACACGGGCAACGCCGTCAAAACGCCCTGCTTGAGAGTTAGTTTACCTCGCGTCACAACGTCTTTGTTTGAGCCGCCAATTCGACTCACTTTAAAATCGGACTCGATGTTCCCCATGATGCTTTTTTTCCAAGACTCAGGAACCACTTCATCGCACCGCACATCCCTCACCTTTCCAAACCAACCAAAAGAATCTCCCTCCAATTCTCCATTCAAGGTAAGCTCCCCTCGCTCATAAATCCCCATTTGAGATTCCGTCAAAAACAATCGCCCATGCTGGTATTTGCCTCGCGCCGACTTCAATCTTAACGCGGTATCCAACCACGGAAGCTCCACAGATCCATCGGAAAAATAAAAGTCAAAGTTCTTGCCTCCCATTCCGCCGTCCACACGCATCACGGTATCACGGAACCGCATGTCTCCATCCACCATTTGAATGTTGATGTTCGTGTGCATCACATCAGCCGACATCAATTCAGCGCGATCTGGTAACAATCCACTCAACCAACCACCAGACTTCTGATTTTCCCCGCTGCTACCAGCTTGTGAATCTTCCTGCAGTTCCTGAAAATCCTCGTTTTTTTCCTCCCTTCGGAGCTTTTCCCGAACCCCTAAGGTCACAAAATTTACATTCAATTCATTCGCTCTTAAATCTGAAATCTCCCATACGCCCCGACGCACCCCATCCAAACTCAAGCTCGCACGCACACCATTCGCCTCCAGCGTTTTTAAAAATCCCGAAGTTTGAACTTTCAAGCCTTTCGTCTGCACGTCCATCCCCTGCCAAACAAACGGACCAAACTCCGCCGTCCCCCCCACCAAAGAACCTACGTTTTTCCCCATAAAAAGACGAAAATCTTCACTATGAAGATACGACTTCATCCACGAATAAAGACCAAAACCTGAAAGAAGCAAACTCAGAGCAAGTATAAAAACAATGCGCACACCCCACTTAACAGCTCCCGATTTTATGAAATTTCCTGAACTAGCACTCGCACCTCGTCGCCTACTCGATCGCCTTGACATGACCTCAAACTAACGACATATCTTATTTCCACAAGTTTTCTTCTCGTAAGTCCGCGCAACTTTCTTTAGATATTAAAGTTCAACTTACAACGCATACATTTTCCACAACCCAACACCTTTCCTACAGTGCTCCAACTTAAAGACGTCAGCTTCAGCATCCAAAAGGATGGCGAACCATTTAACATCATCGAAAAAGTCAGCATAGAAGTTCCCCGAGGCCACTTCATGGCAATCGTGGGTCCCTCTGGATGTGGAAAAACAACCCTGCTCAAAACTATCGCGGGTCTCAATATTGAGTCTGAGGGCGAACTCTTCTGGGATGGGAGAAATCTCGCAGAAGATCAAGATTTTGATCCTGCTGAAATAGGTTACGTCCCCCAGTTCTCCATTGCTTACGATCAGCTCACCGTCGATGAATCCATTGAATCGGCCACCCGACTCCGCGTAAAAACACGCAACCTCGCAGAGCTCGATAACAGGATCGACCGAATCCTCGAAGAAACGGGACTATCCTCCATCGCCGACCGCCCCGTCAAAGTGCTTTCTGGAGGGCAAAAACGCCGACTCGGCCTAGCCATGGAGCTCGTCACCGGCCCTCAACTTTTACTCTGCGACGAAGTAACATCAGGGCTCGATCCACGTTCTGAACGCGATATCGTCCGCCTCCTTCACAAGCTATCCCGCCGCGATGGTCGCACAATAATTTCCGTAACTCACTCATTGGCGCACTTGGAACTCTACGACTCCATTCTCGTGCTTCACGAAGGGCGCGTGACTTACCACGGACCGCCCAAAAACCTAGCCCACTATTTCTCGGTCAACGACATCGAGGACGTTTACCCTCGGCTCGCCAAACGCACCCCCGATCAGTGGAACCAATCTTGGAACAAACACCGAGAAGCCTATTACAAAAAACTCAACAAACGTCGGGAGGAACTCATTGCTGACGGCATCCTTTCCATTCCTGAAGAGTATTCATCTTCCCCCAAAGAAGACAAAAAAACTCAGCAAAAAACATCCGATCCCCTCGCTGAAACAGGGCCTCTCCCCGACCCTATCGATTCTTCTTCGAAAAATAAAGACGAGCCAGCGGTCATACGAGAACCCGCCCTACTCGTCAAAACGCCAGGGTTCATCAGTCAGTTCACCACATTATTGGGACGCCGATGGAAAATATTCTTCCGAAACCGAGGACAAGTTTTCTTACAAATCGCAATCCTGCTCTGTTTCCCCCTACTCGTCGCGCTCTTCAGCGATCGAGGCAACGAAAACATCAAACGGTTTTCCGACCGCTACCAAGGCGCGGTTCATGAAATTCAAGAACACACGCTCGTAGAAAAAAGCTACCTCACCGTAGGATCCGCGGTCTCTGGCATTGTTATGTTCCAGGTGGTGCTCCTCTCCCTCATGGGCTCCAACAACTCAGCACGAGAAGTCGCAGGAGAACGGCAAATATTTGAAAAAGAAAAATTCGGAGGCGTCCGTCCATCCGCCTACCTTGGAAGCAAAATCGTTTTTCTCGGCAGCCTCGTGCTCATTCAATCGCTCTGGATGGCGATCTTTGTGCAGCAATTCTGGAAATTTCCCGATGGCGCAAATAGCGGGTTCCTCGATCACACCGTGTTTCTCATCCTCGTCAATGCCGCCATGACTTCTATTTGTCTGGGCATTTCTTCACTCATGAAAACAGCGGAACAAGCATCGCTCCTATCGATTTACCTCGTTGGTTTTCAACTTCCTCTTTCTGGTGCCGTTCTAGCGCTTCCTGAAAGCATCGAATCCATCACCCAACCATTTATCTCAGCCTACTGGG
>CAZOWD010000196.1:0-3728 GCA_964583225.1 uncultured Verrucomicrobiales bacterium
CATATCCAATCGACTCATAGCGCCACCACCCAAGGATTCATCAGCATTTTCCGCACTCATACCAACACGCATATCCCATTCCTACGACCACATCAACAAATAAGTTGCCGGACAACTTATTTTGATCATTTCTGTAATACTTGAAAACAACTTCTTAAGTCTCTGGCATTCCAGCTTTTTCCTAAAAACTTAAGAAAGCCGAACCATCATTTTCATCTAAATAAAATTCCAATCACTCTGAAAAACCACCTCAATACTCGCTGTTTCAAGGGCCGCATATCTAGGTAACAAATTTCAGAACTGCACAAAATTACTTATGAAGGGCATCTTTTATTATTTTTCGATTTCCTCTTGATAAACAACTACATCTTGTGTCATCAACCTCCCCGACATACTACATATTGAGGTTTCCACCATAAAACAAAATATCTACAATGTCCTCTAAATTACCGTAACTCCTTTAAAACACATCAATTTCAACACAACTAACAGCACGACCATGTCCGTCCCTCCAGCTACATCTACACCGAGCGCGCCCAAGAAATCAGACTCCGCTAAGCCGAAGCCTTCCTCCTCTTCAAAAAAAGGTCTAACCTTCAAACCTACTTTTGCTGATCCTTCATCATCCCCCTTCGATCAAGTTAAATGGTCCAACCGCGTTGCTGAAATCACCGATGATTCTGGCGGCATTATGTTCCGTCAAGAAAACGTCAAAGTTCCCGCTTCATGGAGTGAACTTTCTGCTAAAATTGCAGTTTCTAAATATTTCTACGGAGACATCTCCAAGGGCACAGATCCCACTACTGGAGGTCGCGAAACCTCTATTCAACAACTCATTCACCGAGTAACTCGCACAATTGCCGACTGGGGGTTGGAAGACGGATACTTCGCAGACAAAGAATCCACTGAGGCATTCTACAACGACATGACATGGCTCTGTCTCAACCAATACGGGGCATTTAACTCCCCCGTTTGGTTTAACGTAGGCCTTTATCAACAATACGGTGTAGGCAAAGACAGTGGCGTTGGCGGATGGCACTGGTCAGAAAAAGCCCAAGAAGCCACACGCGCCTCTACTCAATATGAGCACCCTCAAGGAAGTGCTTGCTTCATTCAAGGAGTCGAAGACAGCATGGAAGACATCATGCGCCTCGCTACCTCTGAAGCCATGCTTTTCAAATACGGCTCCGGCACTGGATCCGACCTTTCAACTCTTCGTTCTACACGCGAAAAACTCACTGGCGGAGGCGCCCCATCAGGCCCTCTCTCTTTCCTCCGCGTTTACGACCAAGTCGCTAACGTTGTCAAATCTGGAGGAAAAACTCGCCGCGCAGCCAAAATGAACACACTCAAGGACTGGCACCCCGACATCGAGGAGTTCATCGAAGCCAAAACAATCGAAGAAAAAAAAGCATGGGCGCTCATTGAACAAGGTTACGATGGTTCTTACAACGGCGACGCCTACGGCTCCGTCATGTTCCAAAATGAAAACCTCTCGGTTCGAGTCAGCGATGAATTCATGCAAGCCGCCATCGAAAATGGCGAATACTGGACCCGACGTGTCAGTGATGGAGAAAAATGTGAGAAAAAAAATGCCCGCGACATTCTACGCAAAATAGCCACCGGCACCCATGTTTGCGGAGACCCAGGCATGCAGTTCGACACAACCATTCACACTTGGCACACCTGCAAAGCTTCTGGGCGTCAGCATTCTACCAACCCATGTTCCGAATTCCTGTTCCTCAACGACACCGCCTGCAACCTAGCATCTCTTAACCTCATGCGGTTTAAGGATGCCGATGGAAACTTCGACACCGAACGCTTCGCAGCAGCGTGTAAACTGTTCATTACAGCACAGGAAATCTTAGTGGACCGCGCAAGCTACCCCATCAAAAACATCGCTGAAAACTCTCACCTCTTCCGCCCACTTGGTCTTGGATACGCCAACATTGGAGCTCTTATCATGAGCTATGGTCTTGCCTACGATTCAGACGAAGCTCGCAACCTCGCAGGAGCTATTACAGCCCTCATGGCTGGCGCCGCCTACGAACAAAGCGCTGACCTTGCAGCCATCAAAGGAGCATTCCCAGCTTACCATCACGCAGCTTATCCAGCGAACCCCAACCCAGAGAAAGCCTCTAACGCTGAAGATATGCTTGAAGTCATTGAACTTCACCGTTCAAAATTAGCGACACTCTCAACATCTGAGCGTTTTTCTCACATCGAAAAAGCGGCCTATCAATCATGGGACGCAGCCGCCGAAAAAGGTCACCAATTTGGCTACCGCAACGCGCAAGTCACCTTGCTTGCCCCAACAGGCACGATTGGCTTCCTCATGGACTGCGACACCACAGGGATCGAACCCGACATCGCGCTCGTAAAATATAAACTACTTGCAGGCGGTGGGATGTTGAAAATTGTAAACCAAACCGTTCCCCCCGCTCTTCAACACCTCGGTTACAGCAAACCTGAAATCACCGACATTCTCGCTCATATTGAAAAATATGACACCATCGAGGACGTCCTAGACGAAGAAACCGGAGAAGTCGTTAAAAGCGGACTCAAAAAAGAGCATCTTCCCGTATTCGATTGTGCTTTCAAAGCTCACAACGGAACGCGCAGTCTCCACTATCTCGGACACATTCGCATGATGGCGGCTACTCAACCATTCCTCAGTGGGGCTATTTCCAAAACCGTCAACCTTCCTGAAAGCGCCACGGTTGAAGACATCATGGAAACCTACATCGAAGGATGGAAACTCGGCCTCAAAGCCATCGCCATCTACCGCGACGGGTCAAAACGTTCCGCGCCTCTCAACACGAAAAAAACCGAAGGTATGGGAGGAACTGCCGATACAAAGGCATCGGCAACCGAAAGCGAGCAGATCCAATCTCTCAAAGAACACATCGGCAAACTTGAAGACAGTTTTGCGCAGATGGTGATCGAAAACAAAAAACTCCAAAAACTCGCAAAAGAACCGCTTCGCCGTTACATGCCCGACACGCGTGACTCCAAAACTCACAAGTTTGAAGTTGCAGGTCACGAGGGTTACATCACCGTTGGTCTTCACGCCGACGGAACACCTGGCGAACTCTTCGTTCAAATGGCAAAAGAAGGAAGCACCATCGGAGGTCTCATGGACACCATGGGAGCACTCACCTCAATGGCTCTCCAATATGGCGTTCCACTCGAGCGTCTCGTCAGCAAGTTTGCTTACCAACGGTTTGAACCTAGCGGATTCACTAAAAACCCAGATATTCGTAACGCGTTCTCACTTACCGACTACGTATTCCGTTGGATGGGCTGTGAATTCATCCCTGGATACCGCGAAAAAACATCGCCTAACCAAGGTCAAACCGAACTCCCCATGCCAGAAATTCAAACCATGGAGAAAAAAGCGGTCAACCGCCCCGTTCCAGACCTTCTCACTGGCATCCAAGAAGAAAGCACAGATGCTGCTGAAGCCAAACGTGCAGCAACTCAACGCGTTGAAACCGCCATCGGTCACGCCTACATGGAAACCCCTTGCTCCAACTGTGGTAGCGACAAAGTTATTCGTGCAGGAGCCTGCGGATGCTGCACCGAGTGCGGAACCAGCCAAGGATGTAGCTAAGTTTCCAACTTCAGCCCTTTCGATGAGCTGAAAAGTCATAGCACCAAACAAACGCCCTGTCTGAACCATATCGGACAGGGCGTTTTTTTCACAAAATCCACCTCCTCATCAGGGG
>CAZOWD010000197.1:0-3694 GCA_964583225.1 uncultured Verrucomicrobiales bacterium
GGAAATGATTGCGGGGATCGTATTCTTCAGGAGATGCGTCGTCGCGATAGCGGAGTATTCCATAGCGCTTGAGGTTGCGTATGAATAGTTTGGTGTTGGTTCCCGTTTCTGTGTCGGCAGTGAGCGCTCCCAAAGCGGAGTTGTCATTTTTGATAGAGGCCATGGTTTCGGTGGCTGTATCGGCAGCACGGGTGATGCTGTTTACTGCTTTGGGGATATCGCGAAGTGCGGGTTCTAGGTGTTTGATTTCCTTTTGGGCGTTTGCGATGAGAGTGTCTGCAGAATCGGCCGTTTTGTGAATGCTGGCGAGAGTGGTTTTAGCCTCGGCCATCATGGGGGGGAGTTCGGCGGAGGCATTGTTGAGGTTTTTGCTAGCAGATTCAAAGTTAGCGATGGCTTGGCTGAGGCTGTTGAGGTTTTTTGGGGTGAGAAATTGAGAGTTGAGCGTGTGAATGGTTGTATTGAGGGTGGAAGCTACATTTTTGATTTCTACGAGCGCGCTATCCATTTTTTTCAGGGTTTGCTCGGCATCGATGAGCCGCTGTTTTGCTTCGCGGGCGATGGATTCAGCGTCGGTTCGAATCGAATCAAACCCGCCAGCGCCGCTTCCTATAATGGTGTCGCCCGGCTTGTAGTAGATGCCAGATTCTTTATCGGGCGGGATGATTTGAATAAAAGAGTCTCCCATGATTCCCGAGGAGCCCACTTTGATCGATGATTCGTGGGGGATTTTGATGTCGTCGCGGATGCTGATTTCGATGCGAACAATACTGCCACGCTCGCTACTGGTGATAAGCTCGGGGTTGGAAACGACTTTTCCAATTTTGGCTCCACGGAGTCGGACGTCGCAGTTTTTGATGATCCCTGATGTGTCTTTGAACTCAACAAAAAGTGAGTAGTGATCTTTTAATCTGTCGCCAAAGCGCCCAAATTCAATGATGAGAGCTCCAAGCAACAGGAGTCCCAGCAAGACAAAGAGTCCAGCAGTCGTTTCTCGGCGTTTTTCCCGTGCGGGCATGGGTGAAGTTTATATGGGGTGAAGGTGGGTTGCAAGTCTGCAAGTTTAAAGTCTTTTGAGCTCAAGTTAGCATCCGCAGTCCCAATTTGTGGCGTCTGTGTTGGCGCCTTGGATGAAGGTTTGAATGACGGGATCTGGGTTGCGTTTCATTGCGTCGGGTGTGCCTTGCCAGTAAACTTGTCCATCTTTCATGAAAACGATGCGGTCGGCGATACGGAAGACGCTTCTAATTTCGTGAGTGATGACGATGTTGGTGATGTTGTGCTGAATTTGAAGGCATTTGATGAGCTTGTCGATAGAATCAGCGGTGATGGGGTCGAGCCCCGCGTGTGGTTCGTCGTAACAGACGCAAGCTGGTTGATCGATGATCGCTCGAGCGAGAGCAACGCGTTTTTTCATTCCGCCAGAAAGGGCTGATGGCATGGTGTTTTCTTGGCCCGGAAGTTGGACGATTTCGAGAACCTCCGCAACTTTGGCGTTGAGTTTGTCGATGTCGGTTACGCCAGCTTCAACGAGAGGAAATGCAATGTTTTGGGCTACGGACATCGAATCAAAAAGCGCTCCATTTTGAAACATGATGCCGAGTTTTTTGCGGATGGGGCCGAGTTTTCGCTCGTCCATGTGGGCGATTTCAACGCCGTCGATTTGAATGCTACCTTTGGCTGGAGTCATGAGCCCCAGCATGTGCTTGACGAGAACGGTTTTTCCTCCGCCCGATGCTCCGAGCATGCAAACGGTTTCGCCGGGAAAAATGTCGAGATCCACTCCGCGGAGGACATGTTTATTTCCAAAACTTTGGTGCACTCCCCGGACTCTGATGATCGGGGGAGTGGTGTCGTTTTTTGACGGTGTAATAGTATTGGAAAGGCTTGGCACGGCTAAGGTTTAACACGCAGAAGAGGTTAACGCAATGATTCGAATCCGCAGAAGATTTTAGTGTTGTTGGGCGGGAGTTGTGGAACGACCTCTGAGTGGTTTAGGAACGTGTTACAAACGGATTTGAAGTCGCTGGCAGTTCTGACGCGACGGATGCGGTGGTCAAAATCGGGATCTAACCCTTGCACGATGTAAACGAGATATTTTTTCATGTGCTGGATGTGTTTGCGTTCGTCGAAACGAGTTTGCTGAGTTGCTATTTCATCGTAGAGGAGCGTGATGTATTCGAGCAAATCCGCGTGAGTGATTGTTTTTGGGGGCTTGCCATTAAATGCGTCTCGGATTTGATTGAATATCCATGGATTTCGGATGGCACCGCGACCGATCATGAGACCGCTCGCGTTTGTTTGTTGAACCATCCCCAGAGCGGTGGAAGTATCGACGATGTTTCCGTTGGCGATGACGGGGCAGTTCATTAAATCGACGGCTTTTCGGATGCGGTCGGTGTGGATTGGGGTTTGGTAACGCTCCTTCACGGTGCGCCCGTGAATGGTGAGTAGATCGATGTTGTGGCGGTGAAAGAGTTCGAGCAAGGTATCAAATTCCTCAGGAGATTCGTAGCCTAGACGGGTTTTAACGGTGAATTTTCCTGCGGGAATGGTGTCTCGGAGAGCGGATAAAATATCGTTGAGGTGGTCGGTTTGGCGGAGAAGCCCACCTCCTGCATTTTTTCGGCAAACGACGGGCGCTGGACACCCAAGGTTGAGGTCGATTCCTTGAACTGGAAATTCAAGAAGGTCTTTCGCGATGCGGATAAGAGCTGGAATATCTTGGCCGATGAGTTGCGCGTAGATGGGGCGTCCGGTATCGTTTTCTGTGATGCTGCGGAGGATGTGTTTTTCCAGTATGTAACCAGCATGAACGCGAAAATACTCGGTCACAAAGGTATCGGGACCTCCAAAATGTTTCGTCACCCGCATGAATGAGAGGTGGGTGATGGCTTGCATGGGGGCAAGCATGAGGGTTGGAAATGTCGCAGAGGCAGAGGTCACAGAAATAAGGTTAAAAGAGTTCGCTCGGTGTGTTTTTCTCCACTTCGATTCGTTCTCTGGAAGTGGCGAGGTAGTCTTCGTCGATATCAAATCCCGTATAAGATGCAATATTCATTTGGTGGGCAGCAACTGCGGATGATCCGATTCCGTTAAAGGGGTCGAGTAGTCGGGTGGCTTCATTTTTTCCGTGGATTCGAATACATTGCTTCACTAAATCAACCGGGAATGTAGCGGGGTGTGGGCGATCTTTATCTCGGGAACTAATGGTTTCGTAGGGAATGAACCAGTTGTTGCCTCGGCAACGTTTATCTTCTCCTTCCGTGTGTCCCCAGCGGGAAATGTTGCTTTTATACACGTAGGGGACGCCTGCGGCTTTGCGGTCGAGCGGGACGGAGCCTGTTTTTGTCAGGTGAAAGACGTATTCGTGACAGTCGTTGACGTAGCGAGGGCTTTGGATTGGTTTAAAATGCCCTGCGCTGATGGTTTCGCCAGTTCGGGTTTGAACGGAGATTGATTTGATCCAGTGAAAGGTGTTTTGCAGAATGAAGAGTGGTTCTGATCCATCGCTTGGCTCCGTGAGCGCTAGGAGAAGCTGGTGGGGGAGAAGTGGTTTTTTTGATGATCCGGCTACGTTGAGAAAAAAAGAGGCGTCGTCGGTCATGACTCGTCGGACTT
Organism: uncultured Verrucomicrobiales bacterium; assembly: GCA_964583225.1. Taxonomy (GTDB): domain Bacteria; phylum Verrucomicrobiota; class Verrucomicrobiia; order Verrucomicrobiales; family Akkermansiaceae; genus Oceaniferula. The sequence continues at coordinate 3,622 of CAZOWD010000197.1, forward strand.
CAGAAGCCCAATCGAGACACCACTGAATGAAAGCTTGGCTGTTTTTTTTATCCTTATAAGTTTTATACTTAAT
>CAZOWD010000198.1:0-3665 GCA_964583225.1 uncultured Verrucomicrobiales bacterium
TTGAGGGGGAGAATAAGACTCTTAAGGGAGAGAAAGAGACGCTTGAGAAAAAGAATAAGAAACTTAAGGATGGTAAAGTAGAAATATCTCGCAGTATTTTTGTTTTTGGGATGTTTTTATTATTTGGGGGAATTCAAATGCTGTGGGACTGGGATGTGGCTTTATTTGTGACGGGATTAATCGTTATGGCGATTTCTGGTTTATATTGCCTCGTTATGTCGGATGCTATATAATAGCATTTTATCTCCATTTAGGATTAACTTGTTTTATTGAAGCTCTCTCAAAAAACTGGGAAGCTTAACGAATTATTAAATTATTCTTAAAAAGGCTCAGAGTTTGCTCTGAGCCTTTTAGATTTTAGGGAGTGAGGGGGCGGTTTATTTTTGTTTGTGTTTTTCGGGGATGCCGGATTTTTGGAGGCGGATGGGAGCTTTGTCGGAGACGGGGTCGATGATGTATCCTTTGAGGTGGCATTTTTCTACGGCTTCTTGGTGCCAGAGTTTCGAGAGTTCTTTGACTTTTTCTGGGTATTGGCTGGCAAGGTCGTGGAGTTCTGTGCCGTCTTTGGCGATGTTATAAAGCTCCCAGCGCGCCATGCGGTGTGTGACGAGTTTCCAATCGCCCTGAATGATCGCGCGGTTGGTGGCAAAGCGGAAAAAGAGAGAACTATGTGGCGTGCGTTGTTTCCCTTGAAAAATGGGAACGAGCGATAGCCCTTGCAACGGTTCGAGGTCGATTCCTGGCCAAGATTTTGGATAGCTTGTTTTTGCGAGATCGATGCAAGTTGCCATGAAGTCGATGAGGTGACCGGGCTGAGTGGTGATGCTGTTGGGTTTGGTTTTGAGTCCCTTGGGCCAACTGACAATGAGGGGGGAGGAGATTCCGCCGGCGTGTTGATTTTGTTTGTGGAGGCGGAAAGGGGTGTTGCCTACATGGGACCAACCGGTGTCGTAACACCAGTGAGAATTGGGATCCCATGGGTCGAGGTTTTTCCCTTTGGTGCGGTCAAATGGGCAAGCTCCATTGTCCGAGCAGATGAGGATGAGGGTGTTGTCGAAGATGTTTTTTTCTTTGAGAAAGGCGATGAGTTCGCCCGTGGTTTGGTCGATTTTATCCACCATGGCAGCATAGGTGGTCATGCGCCGGTTGTCCCATGCTTTATCTTCTGCGCTCATGTCATCCCAAGCTGGGACGAGTGGTGGGCGAGGAGAGAGTTTCCATTCTGCTGGGATGAGTCCCATTTTGAGTTGTTTGTTGTATCGGTTTTGTCGGATTTTATCCCAGCCGACGTTGTAAACTCCTTGGTATTTTTCGTAATCTTTTTTGGGCGCTTGCAGTGGGTAGTGGGGCGCGTTGTGGGCGATGTAGAGAAAGAAGGGTTTATCTGGGGATTGTTCGAGCGCCTTGGTGAGAAATTTTTTGGCAAAATGGATATTGGCGTTGGTTGTATAGAAGTCTTTGCCAAAATCATTCCACGGCTTGCCATTGAGACGAAATGTTTTGTCTCCTTTAAAGTAGTTGGTTGCGCCTGAGAGGTGTCCAAAATATTGGTCGAATCCACGGTCGGTGGGTTCTTTTTTCAGGTGCCACTTCCCGACCATCATGGTGGAGTAACCCGCTTTTTTGAGGACTTCGGCGATAGTGACGCCTCGGTTGAGTTTTGAGTCGCCCGCTTGATCGCTGTAGAGTCCCGTGAGTAGGCAGACGCGGGATGAATGGCATTTGGCCGTGTTGTAGAATTGGCGAAATCTAAGCCCATTGCTGGCGAGTTTGTCGATGTTGGGAGTTTTGATTTCACTGCCGTAACAGCCGAAATCGGAATATCCGAGGTCGTCGACCATCATGATGATGATGTTAGGGCGCGGGTCTTGTCTTTCTGCGGATGCGGTAGAAAGAAGCCCTGAGAGTGAGAGTAAGCCGGTGAGGAGTTGTTTGAACATGAGTTTTGAGTGGAGAGTGGAGAGTGGAGAGGTTTATTTTGTGTTGTGTATTTCAGCGCGTTTGATGCATCGGGAAACGTAATTTTTCCCTTTAGAGTGGCTTTTTTTCCAGTCGGTTGGGATTTGATCAAATGCGTTGGCTTGGATTAAAGCGTTGAGCGTGGCGAGTTGGGCAAATTCATTGCTGTCGGTTTGAAGCTCTTTGAGTAAAAGGTCGACGCCTTTTTTGTGTTTCCCTAGAGCGATGATGGCCTGCGCGGTGGCGGTGCGGATATTGCTATGTTTGTCTTTAAGGAGCGGCGAGATGGCGGTGAGGGTTGAAGGAATTTTTTGAGCGGGGATTTGTTTGCCTAGGATGAGAACTCCCTGCACGCTCCAGTAGCGGAGTAGGGGATTGGGTGAGTTGAGGTTTTTGATAAAGACTGGCAGGTTGTTAGGGTTGCGCTCGGAGGCGAGAAATGCGAGGTCGATGATGTCGGGAAGTTCCTTCGCATGTGTTTTCCAGTAGTCGGCTATGGGTGTGTTTTTGGGCACAAGCTCGACAAACATGCCTTCGGGGATCAATCCCGTGTCGCGGGCACGAGCCATTTCTTTTTTGAGACGCGTCCGCATGCTAGTGAGTTTCTCGGTATATTGAGGATCGGAGGCGAGGTTGTGAATTTCCCAAGGGTCAGCTTTGAGATCAAAGAGTTCTTCGACGGCTTGTCCGGGTTTCCAGATGGTGTTGAATTGCGGTTTGAGTTTGTTGTTTTTCCATCGTTTTTCCCAGTCGCGCCAACCCGCTTGCCCAAACTGATAATAGCTGTAGGGGGCTGCACTGAGGTGTGGGGTGAAGCGACGAATGTATTTCCATCGCCCATCGGTGATGCCTCGGCGCATGCCGTAAATTTCATCAAAGCGATCCGCGTAGAGGAACTCAACTTCATCCGTGGCGGGGGGGACGCGCTGGGAGCCTAAAAATGCCCGACCTAACATTTGAGCTGGTTTTTTCTCGCCGAGCAACGAGAGCAGGGTGGGTGCGAGATCGACAAATGAGATTGGTTCATCTACTTTTTCCCCAGGTTTGAATGGGCTGAGGTGTTGCCATTTTTTAGGAAAATAGACAATCATGGGCACGCGTGTTCCCGTGTCTTTGAGGTAGCGTTTTCCGCGAGGAATGGCGCCTCCGTGGTCGGAGTAGTGAAAAACGATGGTGTTGTCTGCTAGACCGCGTTTTTTGAGTTCTGCTAGGATTTTTCCAGCGTGGGTATCCATCGCGGTCATACAATCATGATACACGGCGATGTCGTGGCGGATGCCGGGAATGTTGGGGAGGTAGGGGGGCACGATGACCGCCTCGGTGTCGAGTCGTGGCTTTTGTGGTATGATGCCACGCTTTCGGTTTTTTGCGATTTCTTTGGCGAAAAGTCGGCTTTCATGAGTTTCTCCCAGATTGATGACCATAAAAAATGGTTGGTGTTGGGAAAGGTTTTCAAATGGATCTTTTGGATTTGGTTGATCCCAGATGGCGCGGTCGTCCATCTTGATGTTGTAGTCGGTTTTTCCGTAGTTGGTGCAGTGGTAACCGAGTTTGCGGAGGTAGGAGACGTATGTTTTGAATCGGGCAGGGGTGGGTTTGCGACTGCGCATGTGTTGCGAGCCAAGCGTGGGTGCATAGACGCCTGTAATAATCGTGGATCGGGCAATAGCGCAGACGGCACCGTTGGAGTAAGCGCTGGTGAATTG
>CAZOWD010000199.1:0-3647 GCA_964583225.1 uncultured Verrucomicrobiales bacterium
GCGCTTCCTGAAAGCATCGAATCCATCACCCAACCATTTATCTCAGCCTACTGGGCATGGTCAGGTAGCATCGATTCCATGAACCCCAGCTACCGAAACGCTATCGATGCCGTCACAGAAACATCCTTTCAGCCTGTAGCGGCTTGCCAATACATGCTTATCATCCATATTGTCCTCGGACTCGTCGCAGCCTACATTGGGCTCAAACGTCATCAGTGGGATTAATTCACACACTCTCTTCACTTCTAACTTTCAACGCTCCATGGCCCGTAGATCAAAAAACCAAAGCAAGGGAAACCTCATCGCTTACGCGCTCATCACAACTGCTGTGCTTTGCGGAATCATTCTTGGAAAACTCTACCTCAACAAACGATCCGAACATTTTTCTGGAATCTCCGAACTCCCTATTTCCGACTACAAACAAAACCCCAACAGCCTCAGCGGAAACATCTACCAAGTTACAGGAAAGATCTCAGAAAAACTTAAATGGACTCCCGATCAAGGGCAGCTCATCAGCGTTTTTGTCGATCAAAAAAGCCAAGGAAAAGGCACTATTGGCATTCGTATTCCAGCCCAAATAACCAACGTCAACCTCGAACGAGGACACGTCTACACCTTCAAAGTTTCCATTAACCGAGCAGGCCTCCCCATCGCTCAGGATGTCAGAGCCAAATAACCCCGCTATCTCAATTTCACTCACTCCTTTGATTTACCCGATGAAAACAAGCGCCTTCTTCCTACTCACCACATTTTCTTGTTTGTCTGGACTGACTCTTCCCGCCAACGCCCAAGTTTACAACCCGACTCGGACTGTAAAACCAACACATCAAACCACAAATAAAAACGGCGGTGACACTACGATTGTTCGTCAAAAAGAACAATCTCAGTCTCCCTACGGAAATGAACTCCCCTTCATCGACCCCACTCAAGAAACAATCACCTTCATGGGGCACACCTTTAACATCGGAGATAACCGACTCGGTGGGCAATTTGAATCTTACCTAGCAGATTCACCCAACACATCAGAAGCTGCTCTTGAATACCGCAAAACAATTGATGAGATTCTCACTGCGGTTTCCCCTCACACAAAGGGAGACGTCAACGAGAAATTACGGCGTGGATTTGCCCTACTTCCACGCGCTTCGTCCTACCTTGGCGATGGCAAAATCTGCGACTCGCTCTCCAACGCCATCTACGCAGCCATGCTCTCCAAAGGAGCCGTGCGAAACTCTAAAGCCTATATCGCAAACCTCGAAAAAGAAAAAAGACGCATTGCTCGAAATGCCCAAATCACAGCTGATAAAATCAAGATTTCTGGATCTTCCAGAGGCAGAGGAAAAAATTCAAGTTCATCATCCTCAACGGCAACAAAAGTCTCAACTTCATTTGAGCTTCAAGAAATGCAAAAACGCATCCTAGAAATTGAAGCACTCAAAAAACTCCACGAAACCAAAGACAACCTCAATATTGTTCAGGCAAAAGTGCAATACCAAGCACTTCTCGCTCAACTCTTCCTCCAACGCCGCTTTGAACATGTCATCATCGGAACCCGATTCTATAACCTCATTTTCCGTGATGGTGACAACAAAATGCGCCTCAAAAAAGGCTCCGACGTCGCCAAAATTTTCACGGAAGGGCTCGGCGTAGATCCCACGGTTACTGGGCTAGATTCGGCGGCAAACGAAGCCATCCGTAAAGTCACCTCCCTTGTTGCCGCTTTTAAAAACCACCTCGAACGCAACGAACTCCACAACGCTTCAAAACGTCTCACCGAAGCTTTTGCCATCGGAGAATTTCTCCCGTCCGTGCAAACCATCCCTTCCGAAGATCGCCGAAAAATCCTCGAATACGTCCGCGATGGGCACGCGCTCGTCAATGCCATGGACGTGCACGACTACGCTAAAGCAAAAATTTACCTCGAGGCACTCAAAAAGAAATCCGCCGATTTTGATGCAAGCAAGGCCGAAGGAGCTATCGCCGCATACACGCGCGTCTCCAACGCCCATATCCGCGCCGCTCAAATAGCCCTCATGAAAGGCGACGATGCCAAGTTTGAACAAGAACTCAAAATCGCCACACAGGTCTGGCCAACCAACCCCAAACTCAAAGAAATCGACAACAAAATCGATAGTATGATCGACAAAGGCGACATCGCCAAAACCTTGCTCAACGATTTCGACCGACTACTCAGCGAGAACAACTTCCGGGAAATCTTTAAACGCCAATATGAGTTTGTTCCCGTTGTAAAAGACGATCCTCAACGCAAAGATGCGGTCCAACAAATCATTCTCAACATTCACCGCATTGACGGAGCCATCATCCAAGCCAACGAATTTTCCAAAATAGGCAACGACTACGCAGCGTGGGAAACTCTCGCCAAACTTCGCAACGAATTTCCTAAAGACCCCGAACTTCTCCGTCAGTTAGAAAAACTCTCTGCCAAAGTCGCCGACTTCACCGTGGCCCTGAACAAAGCCAAAGAATTTGAAGACAACGACCTCAACCCGCAAACCGGTGCGGCGCTCACGTGGTATCTCGAAGCAAAAAGCATCTACCCCGACAGCAAATTTGCCAAAGAAGGCATCGACCGACTCGTGGAACGCATCTTCAACACATCAAAAACAGAGTCAGAAAATTAAGCGCTCTCCCCCAACGAGTCGTTCTTCGTCCTCTGCACTAGCCTAATATAGGATGTTCCTTTGGCGCATGGAGGCTTTGTTTTGATGAGCTTTTTCTAAATTTCACCTTGCATGATACACTCGTTAGGATAGGTTGGGTTTCTAGGTCATTTAAACCCTTTTTCTAAGACTGCCGTGCTTAGGTAGAACAAGTCATCGTTCATCTAAAAACACACATCATAAAAACATGAAAAAATTATTACCCCTAATCTTAACTCTATTGAGTGCCTCATTACTCTATGGAGGAGTCAAAATACCTAAATATGTGCATTCCGTTAAGGATATTGATAAAGCTCAGTTAGAAGCTAAAGGAAAAGGAAAATTCCTTGCGTTTGTCTACAGTGATCCAAACTCAACATGAGGACTCTGTAATACTGCTACTGAGATAGCATTAAAAAAGCTGCGGTCTGTAGCTTCTGTCGTATTTATTAATTCTCAAAAAGATAGTTGGAGTTCTTTACCAAAGATTGTGCAATTTGGCTTAACGCACAAAGATGCAGGAAAATATCTCCCGAAAACCACTATCACTGATGCCGGACTCGAATACCACGTTCTATCTGTTAGATACGAAAGTTGGAAAGAAGAATCAAAAACGATGAGGCATATAAAAAAGCAACTCAAAGAATCTAAATTAAAACTTGATGATCTGAAGAAAAAATCCGCACCTAAAGCTCCACCATTCCAAACATGGACAAATGCCGAAGGGAAAAAGATCAAAGCCCAGTTTGTCGGCCTCTCAGGTAGCGATGTGACCTTAAAAATCCCTTCTGGAAAAAAAGTAAGCTATCCATTGGATAAACTCAGTGAAAGTTCCCAAAAATTAGCAAAATCTTTAAACGAAGAGCTAAACAAAACGCAGTAGAGAAAAGCTCTCGCTAATAGCCCCCAGTTTTTTTACAAAACCTCAAAAAAATAAAGCTCGCCCGCTATGGTATCAGGGGTCTCCCCCTCATAGCGGTTGTAGCTTAC
>CAZOWD010000200.1:0-3621 GCA_964583225.1 uncultured Verrucomicrobiales bacterium
GAAGGTGTTACCAAATGCTTGCAATCTCAAAGCTCGGTGAGCATTTTTGCTTTGTGAAAGCGACCGCTCCAAACGAAAAACCAGACCCGCGTCGGGGGTATGCTTTGTTTGATCTCGATCAGACATTGATCCCGTGGGATACACAGCTTTTGTTTTGTGATTTTGTATTGAAGCGAAAACCGCTCCGTCGCTTGTATTTGTTGGTTTTTGTTCCCTTGCTTCCTTTTGCTAAACTCATAGGGACGGAAAATATGAAGCGGGTGTTTTTGACTTACCTGTGGGGGATGCGGCGCGAGGAACTTGAGGAGTTGGCGGAGGCATTTGTGGCGGAGCATTTTCCAAAGACGTTTTATTCTGAGATGCTTGAGGTGCTGGAGCAGGAAAAAAAATCGGGCCGGACCGTGGTTTTAAGTTCGGCGAGTCCTGAGATTTGGGTGGCTCCCATCGCCCAGAAATTGGGCGTGGATTATTTTTTTGCGACCACAGTGGTGGTGGATCCGAAAGTGCGGTTGTTTCCTAAGTTGATAGGCGGAAACAACAAGGGGGCGAACAAGCTCGTAAAAATGCAGGAGATTTTGCCCGATGGGTTTGACCCTAGCTCGGGAGATGTTTTGCCAAATAGTCATGGGTATTCGGATAGTCACGCGGATCTTCCGATGCTGCGAATTTGTGAAGAGGCAAGTTTGGTGCACCCGACGGAAAAGCTAAAGATTGCGAGCGCTGATGAGTCTTGGAAAGTTTACGAGCCAAGTCGTCCGACATCGGGAAAGTGGTCGTTTGCCTGGGCATGTCTGAAACAGGCGGTTGGCATGTATTCGTGACGGATTTATCTGTTTTTCCAAATGTGACAATTTTGTAACCGTTGCGCCTCTTGCCAACGATCGTTTTTTTGTGTTTATTGTGTCCGTCAGCGCGCCACTTCCTCTTTAGATTGAAGGAGGGGCGCTGAGTAACCATACACGATAAATAACAAAATATTAGAAAATGGAATTAACAACAAAAACAGTAGCAGTGGCATCAGCCTTTACTTTTGTATCGACGCTTTCAGGTTTTGCTGGAGAGGATAAGGCGGTGGTTGAGCCTCCTAAGCCAGCTAGCATTTCAGCCTGCGATGCGCTGAAAAATCTCGGAAAGATTTATAAAAATAGCGAAAATCCATATATTCAAGAGTGGAAAATTTTTGGACGTTTTCATTACCAAACTGGATATATTGACGGAACTGGATCAAATGATGAAGGATTTCACGCTGGGTTTGATACGTATCGCCGCGTGCGGATTGGAACGAGCGTGAAGTTTGCTCAATACTTTAAAGTTCTCTTCCGGACACAACTTGTGGCAGATGGACGTTACAAAGGAGGATCATTAGAATGGGGGATTCCCGATAAAGAATGGGCTTCCTATGATGAAGTGTTTTTGAGCTTCAATGCGCAAAAAGCTTTCAGTCTCGAGGGGCTTGATAAGTTAGACATTACTTACGGTCGTCAGAAATTTTTGATGAGTGCTGAGGCGCATGAATCTTCAAAGAGAATCAAAACGATTGAGCGTTCTGCTTTGGCAAACACGGTTTACTTGGGTGCGTTGCCGAGTGGCTTGACCGTTTCAGGAAAAAAAGGATCTTGGGCGGTAAGCGGTTCTGTTTACAGTGATGTTTGGGCCGATAATCGGTGGGATTCTGTGATCGGCGATTGGAGCGGTGGCGAAGGTTACTTGCTTAATGTGATCAAGACATTGGATAACAAGGATGAAATCATCTTTGATTACCTCTACCACAACGACGATAATGGTCCTGGGAAAAATGACTTTTTCTTTAACAAAAAATGGGCTGCTTCTTTGGCCTATCAAGGTGAGCGTGGTCCTTGGGGATTCATGGTCAACGTGATTGGCGGTGAGCACGGAGATCAAGGTAAGAAATCACGAGGTGGTGCTTTTTACGGTGCTGTCGGTCAGGGAACTTACTGGTTGATTGATGATACCCTTGAAGCCGTGGGTATGTATCAATGGCAGGGATCTACCGAAGATGAGGGCGTTGTTGCTTATAGTAAGGACTTTGCCGCTTCTGGTGGGCACGGTGGAGATGTGAATGGAGGTCGTGGAGACAGCCACCACATGCTTTACGCAGGTGTGAACTGGTATCTCTGCGGTGATCATTCCAAGTTTATGTTTGGCGTGGAGTATGATAATTTGCAAACTCCTAACGGCACAGCAGATGGCACAACGCTCTGGGCCGCTTACCGGATGTATTTTTAAGAATCAATAAAGCAGTTTTCTCATAATTCTCTGCTTGGTTAGGGGGTGTCCGTGATCGGATGCTCCCTTATTTTTTTTGCGTCTTGAAAAATGAAAAATTGGCACGATAAGGGAGGCATCTTTTATTAAATACGATGTCTGAGAAATCTAAAACAAAAACCAAAATGGTTTGGGACGAACCCATGCCTGAAGCCCAGTTCGAATTGATGCGTGAAATCTTGGCGGCTCCGAGTCCTGTTGGATTGGAGGCCGCTATGTCTTACGGAGTGATTAAGCCGATTTTTGAAAAGTTCATGCCTGAATCGTGGGCGATTCACCAATTTAAAGGCAATGCTGGATTGGTGTTGGATACACATCCAGGCGAGGATGATCGGACATCGGTGATGATTATTGGGCATGCCGATAAAATCCGACTGCAGGTTCGCAAAATTGATAAAGATGGAAAAATTTGGGTGAATACCGATTCGTTTCTTCCCTGCACGTTGATTGGGCATGAGGTGAAGCTGTTTTGCCAAGATCCTAAAAATCCATCCAACTACAAAACGATTGAGGGCGGAACGATTGAGGCTCTGGGAGCTATTCACTTTTCCGAGGCTGGCCAGAGAACTGGCGATAAGGGGATTAAGCCGGAGATGATGTATTTGGAACTTCAGATGCACGGGGAGAAATGTAAGGAGCGGATCGAAGAACTGGGTATTCGCGCAGGCGATGCGATTTTGCTCGACCGCCCCATCAAGCGCGGTTTTTCCGAAAATACTTTTTATGGCGCTTATCTCGATAACGGACTCGGTTGTTTTGTAGTGACCGAGATTGCAAAGATTTTAGCTGAATCGCCGCTGAAAAATTTGCGGATTCTTTACACGATTGCGACTCATGAGGAGATTGGTCGTTTTGGCTCTACGGCGATTGCCGGTGAATTTAAGCCCGATATTTTGATCGGTTCTGATGTGAATCACGACTACGACGCAGCTCCAGGAATCGGGGCAAAGCGCATGAATGATCTCGCTATGGGTAAAGGGTTCAGCATTACCAAAGGCTCGATTACGAGTGAGTATTTGCACAACATCATCGAGGAAGTTTGCCAAAAAGAAGGCATTCCCTACCAGATGGATTTTTCAGGTCGGGATACGGGAACAGATGCCATGGCGGCTGCTTTGGCTGGATTTGATTGCGCCGCAACTTCGATTGGTTTCCCCATTCGAAACATGCACACGATTTCAGAAACAGGGCATACAACGGATGTGTTGGCTGCGATTCATGGAATGGTGGCTGTTTTCCGTCACATGGACGCCATGAACGATGGCGCAGGTCTGACGCGTGATGACTTAAAAAATGGCCATCCGATGCTGAAGGCGTAATATGTTTTAAGAAAAA
>CAZOWD010000201.1:0-3611 GCA_964583225.1 uncultured Verrucomicrobiales bacterium
GTTGCCTCGACCGATATTGATCGTTGTGCGTTCGAGTTTGAAGCGGTAAGGCTGAGGCTTTTTTCCTGGCTCTGAAATGATAACTCTAGGCATGATGAAATGGGATGGTGGACTTGAAAAGTGAGGGTTGAATAGCCGATAGGAGTTCAGATGGCAATGGGTTAATCTGAAAAATTATTGGCTACGTGTTGTTTTTGAGAGGTTTTGGTGCTGATGATACAAAAAAGCCTCGCGTTTGAAGGCGCGAGGCTGAGAAGGATTCGTTTGAAAAGGTGTTGTTATTCCACGATTTGAAGTTTCATGGAGTTTGCACTGTGCATGGATCCAAGAGGAACGCCTGTGACGATGACGATGATGTCGCCAGGCTTGGCGATTCCATGCTCTTTGAGAATGGTGGATGCGTCTTCAAACATGGTGGTGGCTCTAAGGTAGCATGGGGTGATGAGGGATTTAACTCCCCAGCTTAATGTGAGCTTTCGGCAAGTGTCTTCGTTGGGGGTGAGCGCAATTACGGGAACGGGTGGGTGGTATTTGGAAATATACCGCGCTGTTGCGCCTGTGTTTGTGTAGGCTACGATGGCCTTAGCTCCTGAATCGACTGCGGCCGTGCAAGCTGAGTGCGATACAATTTCTTCAATGCTGTTTTCTACTTCAGGAAGGAAGTTTGTCCAAGTGTCTTCAGATCCGGCAAGCTTTTCAGCTTCTCTAGCGATGGCGGACATGAATTTGACGGCTTTGACCGGGTATTTTCCTGCGGCGGTTTCACCAGAAAGCATAACGGCGTCGGATTCGTCTACGATAGCATTAAAGACATCGGTGGTTTCTGCTCGGGTAGGGCGAGAGTTCTCAATCATCGATTCGAGCATCTGTGTGGCCGTGATGACGGGAACGCCTCGTCGGTAACAGCGAAGCAAAATGTGTTTTTGAAGTTGTGGGACTCGTGTGAGATCAACTTCCACACCGAGATCTCCTCGGGCGATCATGATGGCGTCGGTGACGTCTAGGATGCTTTCAAGTTCTTCAATTGCTTCGGGTTTTTCAATTTTTGCGATGATTCGGATGGTTGAGTCACCTGTGAGTTTTCGAAGATCGAGGATGTCTTGAGCTTTGCGAACGAAGGAGAGAGCCACGAAATCGACATCGTGTTTGAGCATGAAGGCGAGGTCGGCTTTGTCTTTTTCGGTGATGCTGGGGACGGAAAGTTGGCTGTCGGGCATGTTCATGCCTTTTCGGCTTTTGAGAATGCCACTGTCGTGAACGATGCAATGAACCGCTCCAGGTTCAACACTTTCTACCGTAAGAGAGAAGTTTCCGTCATCCAGTAGCACTTGGGCTCCTGGCTTGAGATCGTTTGAGAGGTAAGGGTAGGTTGTGCCCACTCCTTGCTCTGATCCTTTTACGTCTGGATCTTCGTAGAGCGTAAAACGTTGACGGTTTTTAATAGTGACTTGTCCGTCGGGGAAGTGACCGATGCGGATTTTTGGACCGCAAAGGTCGCCGAGAATGGCGACGTGTTTATCGAGATCTTTGGCTGATTCCCGGATAGTTTTTATAAAAGCCTCATGCTGTGCGTGATCTCCATGAGAAAAGTTGAGGCGGAAAATGTTCGCTCCAGCCTGGATGAGTTTTTTGACGGTGGTTGGGGCTGATGATGCTGGCCCGATTGTTGCGATGATTTTAGTTTTTTGAGGCATTGCTGTTTCGCGAAAGTTGAATTGGCGACGACTTACTGGTTAACGGGCATTATAGCGAGCTTAAAAAAAAGAACAAGAAAAACAGGTGTTTGGGTTGGTGGTGTGTAGCGCCATCTCGATTTGAGATGTAAAAACTGAATTATACGTATGAAATTGGCTTGGAGTGGAATCGCCTTGTCATAGGGTGTTTTCCTCCTTAAACAGAGTTCACCCCATCAACTACCTCACTTTTTAAATCATGCCAGTTCCTCTTCTCGATGTTAATGCCCAGAATCATGCTATTAAATCTGAGCTCCGCTCCGCGTTTGATAAAGTTCTCGAAACTGGGCGATTTATCATGGGGGAGGAAGTTGAGAAGTTTGAGGCGTCCATCGCTGAATTTACTGGAGCGAAACACGCTATCGGAGTGTCCTCGGGAACCGATGCGATATTGTTGGCGCTTATGGCTCTTGGAATTGGCCACGGTGACGAGGTGATTTGCCCGAGTTTTACGTTTTTTGCTACGGCTGGATGTATTGCTCGGACTGGAGCGACTCCAGTTTTTTGCGATTGTGATCCTGATAACTTTAACTTGGATTTCGACTCGGCAGAACTTTGTGTCACGGAGCGCACGAAGGCGATTATTCCAGTGCATCTCTTCGGTCAGTCGGTCGATATGGAAAAGTGTGCCGCATTTGCCCAAAAACACAAGTTGTCGGTGGTAGAAGATACTGCGCAATCGCTTGGCGCTCGCTATCATGGTAAAGCGTGTGGCTCGATGGGCGATTTTGGAACCTATAGTTTTTTTCCATCGAAAAATTTAGGAGGGCTTGGCGATGGTGGGTTACTGATTACTCAGGACGATCAATTAGCGGATATCGCAGTGAAGATGCGTAATCACGGGATGCACCCGCGTTATTATCATCAAATGGTGGGGGGGAATTTCCGATTGGATGCTCTTCAGGCTGCTTTGCTCAGTGTGAAATTTGAGCATTATGCTGAATATACTCGTTTGCGTCAGGAGCACGCTGCGTATTATTTGGAAAATTTGTCGGGTATCAGTTCGTTGGTGCTTCCTGTAACCGAAGAAGGAAATGAGCATATTTGGAACCAATTTACCATCCGCGTGATTGACGGTCAGCGCGATGCCCTTAAGCAGGCGTTGCTCGATCAAGGGATAGGGTGTGAGATTTATTACCCAGTTCCAATGCACCAGCAGGAGTGTTTTGCGCATCTAGTGGAAGGCGCAAAGGCTTCGTTCACTGTGACCGAGCAACTTTCCCGCGAGGTGCTCAGTATTCCCGTGTATCCAGAACTATCCCAAGCACAGCAAGACGAGGTGATTGCTGCCATTCGTGGATTTTTTCAATAACTTTAGAACCTTTTTACTACCTCAAATAATATGAAAATACAAAAAATATGTTGTATCGGTGCCGGCTATGTCGGTGGGCCTACGATGGCGATGATTGCTTTAAAATGTCCAGATATCCGCGTGGATGTTGTGGATATTAACGAGGAACGTATCGCAGCATGGAATACAGATGAGTTACCCGTTTATGAGCCTGGCTTGTTGGACGTGGTGAAAGAAGCTCGTGGACGAAACCTCTTTTTCTCGACGAAAGTCGAAGAGGCGATTGTGGATGCAGATATCATTTTTGTTTCTGTGGGCACGCCTACAAAAACTTACGGAATGGGCGCTGGGCGTGCTGCTGACCTCTGTTATGTTGAGGGGGCTGCACGTATGATTGCTCGTGTAGCGAAAGGGCCAAAGATTATTGTAGAAAAAAGCACCATCCCCGTGCGCACCGCCGTGGCGATGAATACGATCCTTAGTGCCAACTCTAACGAGGGAAAATTTCAAGTGCTTTCCAATCCTGAGTTTTTAGCGGAAGGCACAGCGATCGATGATTTGCAAAATCCAGATCGCATTTTGATTGG
>CAZOWD010000202.1:0-3563 GCA_964583225.1 uncultured Verrucomicrobiales bacterium
AATCATCATTCCCCATCCAAACCACCAATCCACCCGCACGCAAGTATTCCCCCTGGCGACTCACCGCTTCACCGTCCACGTTCATATCCACCCCTTTCCGCGTGCCAAAACGCACCTGCCGTTGGCTCGACCAACATTCGCCAGCAATTCCAAACCCAGGAGATCCCACTTGAATCATTTTTCCCAATCGGAGGCTCCTTGGCGAATGCAAGCGGAGCAACACACACACGGCCTCCAAAATAGACGTTTTCCCCTGCGCATTAGCACCCACGATCACAGCACCCGAAGACGGAAAATCCACCTTTAAGGTGTCGAAACACCGAAAATTCATCAATCGTAGGCTTGAAATCATAATGTTACTGGGAATCAGCAGCTACCAAATAACGAATCGTCTTTTCCACGGCGTGAGCGTGAGTCTCTAAAACCTCACGAGCCCGCACCACCCTATTTTGAGAAATAGACTCATCGGACAGGCATTCGATAATCGCTTGAGAAATAGACGACGGCTCAACTTCATCTTCTCCTAGCATTTTCACACCTCCCGATTCCCGAAGCGTCGTCACAAGCGGTTCAAAATTCCCCATATAAGGACCACAAATCACAGGAACTCCCGCCAAAATTGCTTCGGCTGGGTTTTGCCCCCCCTTTCCTATCCAACTTTTCCCGATTAAAAGCACATCAGCGTGAGCCGTCCAATCACGCAACTCCCCCGTAGTATCCACCACCAAACAAGCGGATTGAGGCGATTGAGGAACGTGATAATCACTCCGTAAAACCACCTCAAACCCAAGCGACTCCAAATCACTCACCACATCCGCACGGCGCTCCGCATGGCGTGGCACAATCACCAAAAGCGATCCCATTTTAGCATCGGCCTCCGCCTTCAAAAACGCCTCACCGATCAACTTTTCCTCCCCATCATGGGAGCTTGCCAGCATCACAACCTTTCGATTTCTTTCAGAAACACCAAAATCGTCCAGTTGCTGCTGAAACTCCTTCCGTTTCTTCGGCATTGCTCCGCCAGTAGGATCAAATTTAATACTCCCGGTCAGTTTGATTTTTTCTTCGGGAATGCCCAAATTTAAAAACCGCTGTGCATCGACGTCATTTTGCACGCAATACTGATCTACCATGGCAAACAACGGAGCCACCAACGATTGAAATTTTAAAAATCGACGCTCGGATCGCTGAGAAAGTCGAGCATTCACCATGGAAACAGGGATCTCACGGCGACGCGCCTCGTTAAGAAGGTTGGGCCACGTTTCGGCTTCGATTAACACAAGCTGACTCGGCGCAAACCGCCGAAACACAGCCCGCACCAAAAATCCAAAATCGAGAGGGCTGTAAATCACTCGCACCTGCTTAGGTGATTTTTCCAACGCTATTTCATGTCCCGTTGAAGTTGTCGCCGATAACACAAATGTCTGATCAGGATACTGCTGCAACCAATTCTCGATCAACTTCAGCGCAATCAACACCTCGCCCACACTCACAGCATGCACATAAACTCCACCTTTAGGCTCCTCCTTTTCGGGAGTTTTAAAGCGAGCAAAACGCTCCATCAACCCGGTTCCATAACCACCCCGCTTCCACATTTTTATCAACCACGCAGGAAACGCGATAATAAAAAAAACAGGCAGGAGGATGTTGTAAATAATGAGAACCTTCGTGCGTGACATAAGTTAAATGGGATAAGGCGAGCCGTTAAGCGCGCTGATAAAATAAAATGCCACACGTTCCGTATCGGCGGTGATCTAGGAGGTTCCAGCCATCAAACGCTTCAGTTTCACGCTTGTTTCTCGGCGGATCTTCCACAATCAAAAGAGCCTCCTCGGCCAAGTGCTCGCGCAGTTTCTCGTGAGTTAAAAGCTCCTTCACAAAATCCCGATCCAACACGTTTTTATAATACGGAGGATCGGCAAATATAAGATCATACTGGCCATTTTTTCCACGAAGAAACCGAAACACATCGCTCTCTACGGCCCGGCCACCATCCAGCGAAAGCGCCTTCAAATTTTGCCGAATCACCCGAATCGACTCCTTACTTTCATCCACAAAATCGCAAGACCGCGCCCCTCGACTCAAACACTCCAGTCCAATCGCTCCAGATCCAGCAAATAAATCCAGCACGCGTGCGCCATCGACCCGACTCCCCAAAATAGAAAACAACGCCTCACGTAGCCGATCGGTGCTCGGCCGAGCCTCCGCCTTAGGCACATTAATTTTTCTTCGCCCCGCAGTTCCACTAATAATTCTCATAACTCTTCAATAAGCACGTCCTCGTGTGAAGCCACGTTTATACACACGCCACCCAACAAACTCAAGCGGAACGACACAACAAAGAAAACACTCCCTCAAAGCATCCGAACCGTCGAAAAAACGAAATTTACCAGATTAGTTTTAAATGGAGTGTCGCACACAGTTAAAATGAAAAGCTCACCCCCATCGTGAACCCAAGTGCATCAATCTTGGGATCGATATCCGTAGCGCCTCCATTTGACATGTGTTGAAAAAACGCCCCACCAAACACACCTAGATCTTGTGTTAACTGGTAACGAAGCCCGCTTTTGGCAAACCAATTCAGCGTAAAATCCTGACCCAATCCTCCCACGACATCCGTGCTATTGGTTACCCCAGCTCCGCCTCCCACAGAAAAATAAACCGACCACTTATCCGCGGGCGACCACCATTCAAACGATGGAGCGGCAGACAATCCGAAATAATAATCCTCTGGGCCATTTTCAATCCAGCTCCCAATCATAGAAACCTGAGGCCGAATCACCAACTTCGATAAATTAGAAAAATCTTTTTCATACAACGCAGGTCCACGCCAAGAAATCTGAGTAGGCACAATCCGATACGCAATGGGCGTCCCGTTTCCGACATTCCAAATCAACCCGCTCTCAACATCCAAAACATGCATTTCCCATGAAGGAGATGCATTCAATTGACTCATATCATAAATCGAACACCCAGCCGCAGCCAAAGCATCACATCCTCCCAGAGCCGATGTCGCAGAAACACACCCGCCCGCAAGAGCCAAACCACACGTTTTTAATATCCGAAAATTCATGAACAACCTCTAGCCCACACGCATCTTTTAGCAATCCCGTTTCTTCAATATCCATTCCCATTGGACGGGTTTTAGGATAATCTTAAAAAGAAATCACTTCGATTTAAAAAAGTTTTTAAGGGCCAGCATAAAGCCGATGAGGCCTAATGAGTTTACGGACACACCGGCGTAGCGCCAAAACTCAGAGGGCCAGAGTGATGGATCTTTGGTGAAGGCTCCGTAAATAGCTGAGAATCCTAAAAGTGAACCGATGGCGGCAAAAACAAGAAACGTTTTACGGTATCCTTTAGAAAAACAGACCCAGTAAAGAGCGAGGAACAGGGCGAATACTCCAGCACCAACCCAAGTAGCTGTAGGACCGAGCGCTGATTTCCCCTGAGAAAGAAGCATGATGCCCGCCACATTCCACACAATCACGAGAACTGCATGGGAACAGAGAAAAATAAGAGGTTTTTTATCAGAGATTTGATTCATTGGAGATGGATTTTTT
>CAZOWD010000203.1:0-3558 GCA_964583225.1 uncultured Verrucomicrobiales bacterium
TGGTTTCGCCTGAAGGCAAGAGCCCACCTAAGGAAACATTGTTACGGCCTGCGGTGTAAATCGTTTGGATTTCTGCTTGAGAAAGTGGGCGATTCCAGATGGATAAGTCATCAATGCCCGAGGCGGGAAGGCTGTAACCTGCGCCATCACCATCTTGCCCGATAATGATATTTTGGTTACTCCCTGTAAGATCACCTACGCCTGTAATAGAAACAGAGGCTGGACTTGAAGCATCGTCACCGATCGTTGTGACGTTATCGTCAAGCACATAAGAAGTAAGTGTTTGAGCATTACGATCCACCACCAAGGCGATGAGTGTCCAGTGGACTTTTCCATCGTTAAAATAAGCATCATGATCGAGGTCGATTTGCGCCGCATCTTTACGGGTCGATCCATCCGAGATATTAGCTTTTACATCGTCATTATTTCTCATCGCTGACACCCATCCTTGCGTGCCTCCTGATTTCGACCAATTTTTTCCACCGCCAGCCACCAACGCGGGGTCGGAACTCACATTATCCTTCACGTTCACCCAATAAAGAACCGTAAAGCTTCCGGAGCCAAAAAGGTATTCAGAACTGGCCGTTGTCAGGTAATTGGAACCCGATCCATCACCTACAGTAGCGGCTTTTCCGAAAAGCCCTTCTTGATATACGGCAGAGCCAGTCCATGAGGCATTATTAGCCGACGCCGACCCACCAACACTTGCCGAAATATCATCGGTATTGTTTTCCATAGGGAAATAAGCAAGCAATCCGTTGTTGGATATTGAACCTGCCGCATCGATTGCTTGAGGAACAATCAGTAAAGTGGCAGCAAGAGCGGTTGTTAAAATTTTTTTCATCTGGAAGGGTGTTTTTTGATTCAACGTCGTCATTTTCAAACAATGCAATCGCAGACAATATGTCCGAATCGCAAGAGGATAGGTTACACACACATCACGATAAAAACCATAGCATTTTTCACATAAAACATGGCATTTTTATAAATTATAGTTTCGACAAATGAGAAATAAACACTCATAGAGAATAAAAATTCGCAAATTCATTTCAAACAATGAGCAGAACAAAGAAAAAAAACTCCACATCCCCCTTCCCATCTTCGACTCCTTTAAAAATTGGAGTTCGCATTCCGAAATGGGTCACTCAAAACGCTCAAGTAATCGATGGTATTATCCAATTTATTCGAGAACATCAAAAGGTTTGGCAAATAGATGCCGATATCTTTTTTGACAACGAACTGCCAACAAACAGCATTAATGCTTCTTGGGAAGGCGATGGACTTATCATTTTCCGCTGTCTCCAAAAAGAAGCAACAGCCTGGCACAAAAAAGGAATCCCCGTAATTAACATCAGCGCTGAAACTCAAATAGATGGAGTGCCCAATGTGCTTATCGATAACTATCAAATGGGAGAGCTTGCTGCTGAACATTTAATGGGGCTCGGGTTGCATCATTTTGCTTACGTAGGAGATTCTGCTAGAAATTACTCCTCTCAGCGCTTTACAGGATACAACGATACCCTGAAACGCAACGGGCTAAGCAGCCTAGAAATCAACATTCCAATTTCTAAAATGCCAGCCACTAAAAAAGCGGAATATATTCATACACAGCTCAACAAAAAGCTACAAAAACTACCTTTTCCTATAGGATTACTTGCTCGAGATGATCTCTTAGCTTTGAATGTGCTTCGCTCAGCGCACCATCTAGACATTCAAGTCCCCGATAATATCTCACTCATTGGTATTAACGATCAAAGTCCATTTTGCCAAGTAGCCTTTCCGCCTTTAACCAGCGTCATCCTCCCGTGGGAAAAGATTGGTTACCATGCTGCTAATTTATTAAATCAGATGATTCATGGGGAAAAAGTAGATCAAGATCTCATTTTAAAATCTCCTGGTATCAAAGAACGAGAATCCACAAATACTATCGCCGTTCAGGATGAGCTAGTAGCAAAAGCAATTAAATACATCAGGTCTCATTCCAAAACACAGTCTGTGAACGTCGCCGACATTTGCCAACAAATCGGCGTTTCCAATACAACATTAAGGCTTCGGTTTAAAAAAATTATGGGCCGCTCAATCAAGTCGGAGGTGGATCGCATCAGAACGGATCAAATTCGCATGCTGTTGACCGAAACTCAGCTTTCCATCCAAGAAATTTCTTACAACTTAGGCTTTGCGTCACCTGAAGATTTAACACGATTTTTTACGCGTATGGAAGGAATATCCCCAGGGAAATACCGATTGAATCAGAGGTGAAACATTCAGATCGTTAGATTTTCATTCACCCTCTAAATCTCTTCAGAGAAAAATGGATTGAGCCATCCGAAAGGATGCCCCTAAAGCTAAAAATCACTTCGAGTGCTTTTTGCGTTTTCCTTTCTTTTTCTTACCCTTTTTCCCTTTTGTTGTCTTACCAAAATCGGGATTAAGCTCAGTCGGGATTGGAGCATTGGTTTGCTTTTGCCATTTTTTAAGTTGCGTGAGCAGTTCCTGAACTTTTTCAGGATTAGACTTTGCGAGGTTATTTTTTTCGCGGGGATCTTTTTTAAGGTTATAAAGCTCAATATCTCCATTCTCAAAATACTGGATCAATTTCCAATCGCCGTGACGAATGGCAGATCCAGGGCGTGTGCGAAACTGCGGATCTTGGCAATCTTTATTCCCTCCTGAAAGGTAAATGGGAAAATGCCAGAACAACGCACGATCCTTGAGTTTCCCCGTGCCCAAAAGCTCAGGGACAAGACTTACGCCATCGAGAACCTTGCTCTTAGGCACCTTAGCTTGAGCGAGCTCCGCAAAAGTAGGGAAAAAGTCGATCCCTGTCACAGGTGTTGGATTTTTACAGGGTTTGATTTTTCCAGGCCAACGGATGAGGAAAGGCTCGCGGATACCGCCTTCGTAATAAGACCCTTTCCCTGCGCGGAGCGGGTGCTCACCATTAAAATCATAAACTCCTCCGTTGTCGGAAGTGAATACAACAACGGTGTTTTTGCTGAGATCGTGATCGTCCAAAGCCTTCATGAGGCGACCGATGTTGGCATCGAGCGTGTAAACCATGGCTCCAAGTTTAGGTGCCGTAGAGATTCCAAGTTTTTTACCTTTTTCCGTAAAGTGTTGCACGAGTTCCTCTTTTCCTTGAAGAGGTGCATGGACTGAAAAATAAGGCAAGTAGAGGAAAAATGGTTTGTCGCGCTTAGTTGTGACAAACTTGATGGCTTCATCCGTAAGACGGTCTGTGAGATGCACCCCTTTTTTGGTTTCTACAAGATTGGGATATTTAAAAGGTGAAAGATATCCGCCATTGTAAGGTCCTCCTGCAGCAGATCCTCCGATGTTGATATCATAACCATTTTTGAGAGGGTCTTTGGAAACATGCCATTTTCCCATCGTCGCTGTAACATAACCTGCTGACTGTAAGATGTTCCCCATCGTTAAATTATCAGGCTGAATATGCTTGGTATTTTTGATGGGGATAATTTTACGGAGAGATGACTTGCCACGAGCGGAAGAAAGCACCGTGTAAACTCCCGTGCGGGGAGCCCACTGCCCCGTTTG
>CAZOWD010000204.1:0-3554 GCA_964583225.1 uncultured Verrucomicrobiales bacterium
GACCGTGGAAAAGACGCGATCAACCGCTCATCGACATTAGCCATGATCGCTCTGCGCCCGATGCTCTACTAACCACAAACCCAAGTATCTGCCGAGGTCCCGACAAAAAATATGTCTTAGTTTACAAAGCGGTCGGCTTAAAAACAAAACTCCCATTTGGAGGCCCCGTCGTGCACATGGTTGCGACATCAGATGCTCCAACGGGACCATTCAAAAAGCATGCCTCGCCCATCTTCACCTTACCCGGCAAAAAATTCCCAGCAGAAGACCCATTTATTTGGAGCCAAAACGGTTCATTCTGGGCAATCGTCAAAGATATGCACGGCGATTTCACAGATAAAGGGAAATGCCTCGTCCTCTTTCATTCTAAAAACGGAATCGACTGGAAAGTTGCGACTCACCCACTGGCTTCTCTTCTTCAAATTGAGTGGAACCAAAACGGCAAACGGGTTTTGGAAAAAGTGCATCGTCTTGAACGCCCCCAACTCTGGATGGAAAACGGCATCCCAAAAATTCTCTTTTGCGCCGTCATTCCCCAAGGGCAACAAGGAAAGGACTCATACAATGTTCATATTCCTCTCAAACAACCAGAATCGAAATAGTTTTCAAATATGAACTATTTCGTGAATCGATGAATAGAAAACCCGATTGGTCACGTAGTTTGAGCAAACCATCCATTGAGAAGGTGTTTCGATTGTTTCTGGAATCGCATTTCACCTTCTTCAAATCGCTTTGCTAAATTTCACTCAACATCCCATGCTTCAAACTCGACTCAACCATCGGTTTATCACTTCTCTCTTTTGCTTGCTCCCGCTATCAACCGTTTTTGGCGGCGAATTAGCGGAGCTAAAAAGTAAAACTTTATCGGTTCAAGTGGATACTAGATTTCCTCGAATCATCCAATACAAACACGCCAATGGAGGTGTTTTCGACGGGCAAAAACGAGAAGTTTCCAATGTTCTCTTTAATGGAAAACCAGCAAAATGCCATGTGACATTTCAAAAAGTGAGTGATTCGTCCGCCAATTATCAACTCGACTTCCCAACGCAACAGGTGACGGTGACGATGAACATCAACATTGGAGAGGACGCCGTTACTGTAGCTTTTACCAAGGTGGATGAACGAGGGAAAACCAAATTGATGTCGTTGGCATTTCCTGAAAACGCGTTGCTGTCGCTTGATTCTTCATTACCTCATGCCGAAGTCGCCGCCGTCGCCGCTTCATACAGTCCAGAACAACGAAGTCATAAAACAGCAGGGCAGGTTCACGAACACATCTTTCATGAGGTGATTTCCCCATTATCCCAAGCCAAACCAGAGAAAACGACCGTTAATTACTTTTTTATGGCTGGTGGAAAACTCGCCGGTGGAATCGCGAGCAACCATTATGTGGATTTCAAGCGCATCGGGTATTCCATCACGCGCGCGGGTACAAAAAATTTGCTTCGCGCTTGGAGTCCTGTGTGGGCGTATCGCGAAGTGGAGTCTGAGACGGTAGATCTTCCTTACACCAAGATTTTCATCACGCCCGACCGCAATGGCGATGGAAAAGTTACCTGGCAAGACGCCGCAATTTCTTACCGGAAAAACATGCCAAAACCATTGGGTTACGAGTATGTCCAATCAACGGTGGGAGAGAATATTGCGATGAACTTTGCCAGTGGCGCGCAACAACCATTTCTCAAAATACTCGATGAGGTTAAAAAGATTCACCGCGCTACCGATGGTATTGGGAATGAGATTATTATCAAAGGGTTTTCATCGGAAGGTCACGATAGTGCCAATACCGATTATTCGGGGCACACCAATGAGCGGGCGGGAGGACTCGAGGATTTTAATGTTCTTCTCAACAACGCGGGGAAATACAACGCGCGCATTGGTATTCATATCAATGTAACGGAAGTCTATCCTGAAGCAAACCGCTACAACCCCAATATCTTATTTCACGACAAAAATGGTAACTTGCGCAAGCGCTGGATATGGCTCGATCGCTCGTATGAGATTGATAAACGAAAAGATATTTTGTCGGGTGCTCTCTTTGCCTCGCTCGATCAAATGAAGAAGGAGCTTCCGAAGCTCGATTTTATTTATATCGATAAAAATCACCCAGCGTATTGGGAATCGATGAAGATTGCCAAAAAAATCAACAGTCTTGGCTACCCACTATACGTGGAGGGTAACTTCTCATTTGATCCCTACACAACGTGGGCGCATCACCGTGGTGATATGGGGAAGATCATCCAGTTTCTCTGGTATTCAGAACGCGATCTTTTTCTCAACGACCCCATCCTACGAGGTGGTCGGTCTGACGATGATGGATTTATGGCGTGGCAACGTAAACATAACTTCAATCATTTTATTTACGGCACGTTTTCGAGAAATTTACCTGCCAAATACCTCAAAAACTTCGAGCTTATGCGCTGGGAGCCAGGGAAACGAGCTGAGTTTAGCGATGGCGTTTTGGTTCAAAGAGATGGCGATAAAATTCGTGTGACATGTCACGGAGATTTAGTGATGACGTGGGATAAAAATAGTAAACAAACTCGTTTATTTGTTCCATGGAATCCCAAGACTCAAGATAAAATCTATGTTTGGGATGAAGTGGGAGGTGAGATCACTTGGAAACTTCCTTCGCGTTGGAAAAAGGCCTCTTCCGTTTACCTCTATAAGCTAACCGATGCTGGGCGCGTTGCGGAAACAAAACTTTCTGTAAACAATGGTTCCGTTACGCTCACGCCTGAAAAAAATACACCTTATGTCATTTATGCTAAAAAAGCACCGAAGCAGTCAACTTACGAGTGGGGTGAAGGATCTCTCGTAAAGGATCCAGGGTTTGACAGTTATGGATTTAAGGTATGGACAAAAGAATCATCAGGCAAGAACACCGATCACATCCAGATTAAAAACGATCATAACAGAAACCCTCGTTTAGTTATCTCTGGAAACCAAGGTGCCGACGCTACCATTTCTCAGGTGATGAGAGGTTTAACGCCTGGTCAGTATTATGCGGCTGAAGTTTGGGTGC
Source organism: uncultured Verrucomicrobiales bacterium (assembly GCA_964583225.1). GTDB lineage: Bacteria > Verrucomicrobiota > Verrucomicrobiia > Verrucomicrobiales > Akkermansiaceae > Oceaniferula. The sequence goes on from CAZOWD010000204.1 coordinate 3,026, forward strand.
AAATCAAAGGAAAACGCAAGGTGTCATTTGCTATTGAACCTCTTAAATCCGGAGCTAAGGCAATCTCGACATCGATAGAGCAGACAGCTGTCAAACACGGCATGGCATGTGATCCGCGGAGTCATACCAAGTATCAACGATTAGTTCTTCGCTTCCAAATGCCAAAAGGGAGTTCAGAGGCTCGGGTCATCTTGAAAGCCGCGAAGGGAAACGATAAAACTGCGGTTGAATTTGATAGCGTGCGTGTTGCCAAGGATAAAGCACCATCACCTGAAGCTAAAAAACATTGGGTTTACGAGGATTTTGAATCTACCGCTTTAGGTGGGTTTGGAATCTTTACGTGTAATTTTGGTGAACGAACTCATTTGTCGGAAACCAACAAACCCTACACAAAAGATACGATTCACGGCCGATACTCACTTAAGAGTCGAGGGCACGGTCGGATAGTTCGAACGGTCCCAGGCACGTTGAGGTTAAAGCCAAATACGCGATACCGCTTTGTGTGTGAATCTTTAACCAGCAACGGAGC
>CAZOWD010000205.1:0-3543 GCA_964583225.1 uncultured Verrucomicrobiales bacterium
CCAAAATGATTTTTTTCGAGAAATGAATGCATTTCCTTGGTCATGTCTAAAATATCGTAGTGCATTGGGCAAGGATCGTGGTTGCCACACCAGCCTTCTCCAAAGGGGCATTGCATGATTTGAGTTTTAACTTCAAAGCAGCTAACCACGTCGATGAACCGAATGGTTTCAGGATCTTTGGCAAGAGCGTAGCCGCCTCCTGGGCCTGTGGCTCCTTTGACGTAACCAGCTTGAGAGAGGGTTGTTAAGATTTTTGCCGCGAGGGGTTTGCTGAGCCGACGTGCATCTGCAACAGTTTGTGAGCTGACGAGCCCTGTTTTATCTCGGTGGCATTCAGCGAGAAAACTCATGACAGCGATAGCATTTTGGGCTGTTTTTCCTACTTGCATGGGGTGTTGAGGTTGGGGTTGATCTGATGTTGTATTTGCGTTGTTTCGCAAATACGTGATAACGTATACTCCTAAAGTAGCTGAAATCAAGCGACAAAATGAAGAAAAAACCATATTTATTCTTTTGTTGTTTCTGACCTTCTGGTAAACGTTTGTCAACAGACGGGTGGCAGCGTTGATTTTGTTGATGTTGTGCGCGTCTAAAAAAACAAATTAACATCCCACTCTATGAAAAAAACAACAACTACATTAGCGTTGGCTGTGATGACGGCTGTCGCTACAGCGGGGCCTTCAGCTCCCGTTCCGCCAGTAGAGCCTTCGGGTTCTGTGTTGGATAGTATTCACCTTTTGGGGGCAGCTCGCTTGCGTTATGAGTATGCCGATTTTAATAAAGCTGGTGTTGATGACGCCAACGTTCTTTCCCTACGGGCGCGTTTTGGTGTGAAAACTGATGAGGTTTATGGATTTAAGTTTCTTGCAGAAGCTGAAGCTACTGAAATTTTGTCGAGTAATACCGCTTATGGAGCCTTCCCGCCTCCAAATAATAATGGGCGAGCTGTGATTGCCGATCCTGATAGCTTTTTGCTAAACCGCTTACAGCTTTCTTACAATGCGAAGCCCATCGATACAAATATCACGGTGGGGCGTCAGTATCTCAAATTTGCCGATCAGCGTTTTATTGGAGCCGTTGGCTGGCGCCAAAATGATCAGACATTTGATGCGGCGGTTGTGGAAAATAAATCCATTGATGGATTAACGCTCACTTACGCCTACGTGGATCAAGTTAATCGAATTTTTGGTTCAGACGCTCCGTCTGAGTCTCTGGAGTATTGGGAGGGCAATAGCCATTTGATCCATGCTGAATACTCGGGTATCGAAAATACAACGTTGCGCGGGTTTGCGTATTTGTTGGATTTTGATAATGCTCCCGCAGTTTCGACGAACACGTATGGTATTGAGGTGCAAGGCGAGGCTCTCAGTGATTTTAATATAAATTACTTGGCGACGACTGCTGTGCAAACTGATGCAGGTGATAATGCTGCCGATTACGAGGAATATTACTTCCGTGGTAAGGTTGGAGTGAAAAATGATCTATTCAACTACGGTGCGGGTGCTGAGATCATGACGGCCAATGGTAAAGGTGGGCGTTTTGTGTTTCCTGTGGGAACGAACCATGCTTTTAACGGATTTGCAGATGCTTTTCTTGCAACTCCCTATAACGGTCTTCAAGATTACTATGCGTGGATCGGAGCGAAGTTTCTTGGGTTTAACCACACCTTCAGCTACCACTACTTTAGAACTCAGCATCAAAGTGAGGACTTGGGTTGGGAATTTGATTATGTGTCCGCTCGTAAAATTGGAGAATACACAAAAGTTATTTTCAAAGCGGCTTATTTAGATGGCACAGGAAACAAGGGAAGTGGTAAGGCGAAGGACGATATGTTTGACGTGATCCGGGCCTCTGCCGAAGTTAATGTGAGTTTTTAGTTTCTTCCGCGAACATTCAATTATCTGAAAAATTTAACGCCTGTTGTTCATTGCGAGCGACAGGCGTTTTTAGATTTGCGTTTTTAGATTTTCTCGGAGAGGGCAATGGTCGGATTAATATCCGTCTAACCAGTTATTGAGAATCTCGACGGCGGCAGCTTGATCGATGATGGCCCGTTGGCGTTTGGCTTTGCTTTTTTTGTGGAGCCCCGCTTCGTGAAGTTTTTGGTTGGCTGCGACGGTTGTAAACGTTTCATCGCAGTAATGAAGTGGGAGGTTGGGCAGGCGCTCGTGGAGTTGTTTTCCAAACTTGCGGATTTTTTGAGCGGCAGGTCCTTCGTTTCCGTCGAGCGAAAGAGGAAGGCCTAACACGAGTTGTTTGACTTGGCGTTCTGCTACGATTTCAACGATCCGTTCAATGGGGTCAGTGGTGCTACACTGAATCGTTTCCACGGGGTGTGCCATGATGCCTACGGGGTCCGTTGCAGCAATCCCGATACGGGCTGCTCCATGGTCGATGGCGAGGACGGGATGTTCGTCTGTCATGGCAAAAAATGGTGAACGTTAGGTTAAATCCTCTGGAAGTTGGGGGATGATATCCTTGATCGCATCTGCCTGATGGCGGTTGGCGACGAGGAGTGCGTCATCGGTTTGCACGACAATGAGGTCGTTTACTCCGAGGAGTGCTATTTTGGAATTGTCGCGTGCGTTAAACACAATGTTGTTCTCGCTGCTGATTTCAGCAAGTTCTGTGTTTGTTTTGTTGTCTCCTTGCGTGTTGAGGTATTTGGCGATGGAAATCCATGATCCGACGTCATCCCAATCGAATGTCGCTTCGATATTGAGAACGCGGGTGGCATTTTCCATGAGTGCGTAGTCGATCGAGATCGGAGTGAGTTTGGGGAACGTTTCGCTGACGGTTTGTTTGATGTCGGTTGATTTCTGGATCGTTTGAATAAAGTCGGCAAGCTCGGGAGCGTGTTGGGTGAGTTCGGCCGTGACCGTAGGAACTGACCAAATAAACATACCCGCATTCCAAGCAAAGTTGCCTTGTCGGAGGAACGTTTCTGCGAGTTCTGGGTTTGGTTTTTCGCGGAAGCGCGATACTTCAAACGGCTCGTTGGCAAGTGCTGGACCATCGATTTTAGCAGAGTCGCCTCGTTCGATGTAGCCGAAGGATGGGCATGCCCAGGTGGGTTTGATTCCGATAGTGACGAGGGCTTTGTTGTGGGTGGCAACGGTGAGGGCATCAGCCATCACGCTCTGGTAGGCATCGATATCGGTGATGAGTTGATCGGACGGCAACACCATCATGGTGGCGTTTGGATTGCGTGCCGCAATGAGCGCGATCCCTAGAGCAACGGCGGGTGCTGTGTCGCGTTTGGCTGGTTCTGCAAAAATATTTTCGGGTGGAAGTTCAGAAGCGACTTCGCGCACGGCCTCTTCTTGGAGAGCGTTGGTGAGAATGAGAATGTTCTCTCGTGGAATTAGCCCGCTGAGTCGGGAAATGGTTTGGTTGAGGAGCGTGGTGTCTCCAAAGAGGTTGAGGAGTTGCTTGGGGCGGGCGTTTCGGGAAAGTGGCCAGAACCGAGTGCCACTACCTCCAGCGAGAATGAGGGCGTAGTTGTTTGGGTTAGGAGTAGAGGAAGGTGTGGTTTGATTCATG
>CAZOWD010000206.1:0-3529 GCA_964583225.1 uncultured Verrucomicrobiales bacterium
AAACCTAAGTTTTGGTTATACAAAAACGAATTATAATGTTCGCACCTATTTTCGTGATGGTAAATGGGGTTCTTTGGAAGTTAGTTCAGAAGAAACAATAAATATACACATGGCTGCATCAGCCTTACACTACGGACAACAAGCTTTTGAAGGCCTAAAGGTTTTTCGCGGAAAAGATGGTAAGATTCGCGTTTTTCGTTGGGAAGAAAATGCAAAACGACTTCAAAATTCCGCAAAAGGAATTTTAATGGAGCCCGTTCCTAGCGAACTGTTTTTTAAAGCCATGCTAAAGGTGATTAAACTCAACGAAGAGTTTATCCCTCCTTACGGAACAGGATCATCATTGTATTTGCGTCCGCTACTTATAGGTTCAGGAGCACAAGTAGGTGTAAAACCAGCTACAGAGTATTTATTTATGATTTTTGCCACTCCGGTTGGACCTTATTTCAAAGAAGGCTTCAAGCCCGTTGATATACAAATAGCTCGCGACTTTGATCGTGCTGCTCCTTTGGGAACAGGTCATTTGAAAGTTGGTGGTAATTATGCAGCCAGCTTAAGAGCAGGTGAACGTGCTCATGATGAAGGTTTTGCTTCGGTATTATTCTTTTTGTCTCAATGTAGCAGGGGGTAAAGTTGAAGAGTGATGGAATGTTGATTTTTTAGGAGAAAATTTTTCAGAGTGGGTGAAAAATGAACTAATTGAAAATGCGTGAGAGTTGATTCTTGCTAGTCGTAGGATAATTGGTTACTGACGCCTCATCATGATTGAGCGTCTGTTCCAACTGAAAAAGAATAACACCACAGCGAAAACTGAAGTTATAGGAGGGATTACAACCTTCTTGACGATGGCTTACATTATTTTTGTGAACCCTCATATTTTAGGGGAGGCCGGCATGGATTCGGGAGCGGTGATAACTGCAACTTGTTTGGCTGCATTTTTTGGAAGCTTGTTGGTGGCGTTATGGGCGAATGTCCCTTACGCAATGGCTCCTGGGATGGGGTTGAATGCGTTTTTTACATACACGCTGGTGATGGGGCAGGGGGTGAGTTGGCAAACCGCGCTCGGCGTGGTTTTTGTGTCGGGTATTGCCTTTTTGGTGATGACGATTGTAGGGATTCGAGAAAAAGTGGTGAATGCTATTCCTGTGAGTTTGCGTATCGCTACGGCGGCGGGGATTGGTTTGTTTATTACTTTTATCGGTATGAAAAATTTAGGGCTTATCGTGGATAACCCAGCAACGTTGGTTTCGATTGGTTCGATTAATGCTCCTGTGATGATTGGTCTGGGGACTTTGGGATTGATCGCCGTGTTGGAAGTAAAAAAAATTAAAGGGTCGATCTTGATTGGTATTGCTGCCGCAACTATGATTGCGGTGTTTGCTGGGATGACAAAAATGCCAGAGAGTGTGGTGGCTTCGCCTCCATCGATTGCTCCTATCGCGCTTCAATTGGATATTTGGGGGGCATTAAAATGGGGTATGATCGGAGCTATTTTCTCATTTATGTTTGTGGACCTCTTCGATTCTATCGGAACGATCGTAGCTTGTTCTTACGAGGCGGGTCATGTTGAGGAGGACGGAACGATTCATAATATTGATAAAATCTTAGAGGCCGACGCTGTTGCTACGGTGGCGGGGTCATTGCTGGGAACGAGCACAACGACAACTTACATTGAGTCTTCTACGGGAATTGCTGATGGTGCTCGGACGGGATTGGCGTCGGTTGTGACGGCGGGGTTATTTTTGTTGGCTTTGTTTTTCTCACCGTTAATCGGAGTGGTTCCTGTATTTGCAACAGCTCCAGCATTGATTATTATTGGAGTATTTATGTTCCGGAATATTAGTCAGATTGACTTTTCCGATATGAAAACGGCGGTGCCTGCTTTTTTGACCATGATTTTAATGCCGCTGACGTTTAGTATCTCTACGGGGTTAACGATTGGTTTTGTATCTTATATTGTGATCGCTGTATTTTGCGGTGACCTTAAAAAGATTTCGCCTGTGATGTGGGTTGTTGGCTTGCTCTCTCTGATTAACCTTTGGGTGATTATGGGGTTTTAGGTGATGCTGGGATAGTGTAGTATTCACCGATATATAAGAGGGGGTAATGTTTGGCGCAGTTCGGGGTCATTTAGGGCGTGGCGGTTCATGGTGGATTGCCGTGTCCTTTTTCCTTGTGCTTGTTGCTCCTGGGTTGTGGTTGCCTGCACTACCCAATATTCTAAAAATTCGTGGCTTGGAGTGGGTGATCCCTTATGCGTTTGCCGCTGGGCCTTTAGCTTCATTATTTTCTCCACTGGTTTTTGGTTCTCTGGCTGATTATCGATTTTCAGCGCAGAAAATCATGGGGACGCTGTCACTCGTTGGTGCCGTTTTTCTTGGCTTGGCTTTTGGTTCCTTGGAATGGGGGTGGGGGCCTTGGGCGTATTTGGGGTTTCAAATGATTAACGCTCTGATTGCTGCACCCATGTGGGCGTTGCTCTCAACCGTGGCATTAACCAATTTAAAAAATCCTGAAAAATCGTTTCCTCTTTATCGGGTGTGGGGGACTTTGGGGTGGATTTTTGCAGGGGTGACGGTGAGTTTGATGTCGTGGGATAGCTCTCCTTTGGCTGGGATGGCTGCGATGGTGGTTCGTATTTTTTTAGGACTGGCGTGTTTTATGATGCCCGATACCCCGCCTCAAGGGACTTTGGAAAGTGCGAAAAAAACAGATACAGGCGAAAAGAGGCGTTCAAAATGGAGGCAAGCTTTTGGCTTGGATGCGTTGGTTTTGTTTAAAGATAAATCCATGCGCGTTTTTTTGGTGACGACCATGTTTTTGGCCATTCCTCTAGCGGCATTTTATATGTATACCCCCATATTATTGAGGTCGATGGGGGATGTTCATCCCTCTGCGACGATGAGTTTGGGGCAGGTAACCGAAGTGGTTGCTTTGTTGATGCTCGGGGGATTGTTGGCTAAAGGGAGAGTTCGTTGGGTGCTGGTGATGGCTCTGTTGTTTGCTTTTGTGAGGTATATTTTGTTTGCCTTTGGCGGATGGACGGGTGGATTGTGGTGGGTTTGGTTGGGGATTGCGATGCAGGGACCCTGTTACACATTTTATTATGTGACGGGGCAGATGTTGGTGAATCGTCGGGTCGACCCCGGAATGCGGAGCCAAGCTCAGGCGTTGTTGGGAACCTTGTCGGGAGGATTTGGGGCTTGTATCGGAAGTTTATTGGTCGGGTGGTATTATAGTATGACGATTCTAATGGTGGATGGCTGGGTGTTTTTCTGGCTGGGATTGGCGATGATTATTCTGGGATGCATCGTGTATTTTTTGCTAGGATATCAACCTCAAAAAAGAAGGGTTGAGTAAGAGAACATCAAGTAAAAGTCCCAAGTGAAAAAGGGGAAGGCTTGATGTGAAGAAAAATTAAAGCCTGAAGTATCTAGCCAAAAAAATAAGCGCCGATGGCGCTTGTTTCGTATTGTTTTAAAAGATACACCCGAAGGGATTCGAACCCCTGGCCTCCTGATTCGTAGTC
>CAZOWD010000207.1:0-3517 GCA_964583225.1 uncultured Verrucomicrobiales bacterium
TGAATCGCGACCGTTTTTAACGGAACCTTGTCCTTTCTTATGAGCCATAGTGGTAGGTTGGTTGAGAGTGGTTAATAAAAAGCTAAATTAGCTGATGCTTGTGATTTCAAGCTTGGTGAGTGAACGACGGAAACCTTTGGTTTTGTGGTAACCTTGACGGCGCTTGAATTTGAATGCGACTCCTTTTTTGCCACGGAACTGCTCAACTACCTTAGCGGTAACAGTGGCTCCCTCAATGTTAGGAGTTCCAACTGTAGTTGTGCTGCCGTCGTTGATGAGCAGGACTTGGTCAAATTTTGCTTCGGAACCAACTTCAGCGTCGATTTTTTCAACGTCGAGTTTGTCACCTTCTTGAACGCGGTATTGTTTACCGCCTGTTTTAAAAACTGCGTAGGCCATGGGAATGTTCTCCTTGGGATGCTTGAATGCGTAAATGTTCCGCCATAACACACCTTGTGCTCTGCGCGGGGACGCGGAATTCACCACAATATCTCTCGATGGGCAAGCAGTTTTTTTGAATATTCTAAAATTTTTTTAGGTTTGCGTTCGTGTTTTTCAAGATTTGGGCTGGCTAACTTCTTGATTTGCGGTGAATTTTGGCAAATTTATGAGATTTTGGAGTAAAAAAAATCCCCAAGTGGCTGGTTGGCCGCTTGGGGAGAAAAGCGTGGGTAAATGAGCTTACTTGAAGCTGCGAATGCCTTCTTTTGTTTTTTTGATTTTCTTGAGGATGGCGTCCATGGACTTTGCTCGCTCAGCGTAATCTTTGATGACGTTCTTTTGCTCTCCAATATCAGAATCGAGGTTGTAGAGTTGAGCTTTTCCTCTTTTGCCTACAGGCTGGATATATTTCCAAGGACCTTGGCGAAGGGCTAATCCACGAGCTTCTTCAACCATATAGGGAAGACCTTTTTTGTCTTGTCCTAAGAAGGCTGCAAGCGTTTCGCGGCTGTCAATGGCTTGGTCGTCTTTGAGTTCAACCCCAATGAGCTTGGCAAAGGATGCCATGAAGTCGATTTGGTTGACGAGGGCGGTGGAGACGCCAGGTTTGATTTTTCCAGGCCATCTGATCATGAAGGGAACGCGGGTTCCTCCCTCGTAGATTTGGTATTTTCCGCCACGGTAAGGGCCTGATCCATCGTGACCATTGTCAACTTCCTTTGATGAAGTGACAACCGTTGTGCCGTCTTGGTAGCCGTCGTCATAGACGGGACCATTATCGCTGGAGAAAATAACGATGGTGTTGTCGGAGAGTCCGTTTTCCTCGAGAGCTTTGATGATTTCACCAGCAGCCCAGTCGAACTCAACCATGGAGTCGCCACGGTAGTTATTGCATTTGCTTTTTCCGCGGAAACGTGGGCTAGGGGCGCGAGGCACGTGGATACATTGTGATGCAAAGTAAAGGAAGAAAGGTTGATCCTTTTTGTCTTTGAATTGCGCGATGTATTTTTTGGCTTGGTCGACAAAGGTGTCGGTCATGGTTTCGTCATTCCAGAGGGCTGACTTGCCGCCCCACATGTATCCGATGCGGCCGATGCCGTTGATGACGGAGTTGTTGTGCCCTTGCCCTTTACTGCTCTTGTAGTAGGTCATGGCTTCGGGATTTTTTCTTCCGTCTGGGTAAACGGTGCCTTTGAACCCTTCTGGTTTTTTCTTTTGAACGTAGAGAGGATCTTTAGGATCGAGATTGAGAACCTTGTGGTTTACGACATAAACGCAAGGAACTCGGTCGTTGGTGGATGGGAGGAGAAATGAATAGTCAAATCCAAGCTCAAGAGGTCCTGGTTTGACGTCGCCATTCCAGTCGACAGGAGTTCCTTTTTCTCCAATTCCGAGGTGCCATTTGCCGATGACGGCTGTTTTGTAACCTGCCGCTTTAAACATTTTAGGCATGGTATACATGTCGGGCTTGATAGCCATGGGGGCGTTTGGAGGAAGGATGTGCACGCCGTGACGGAATGCGTGAATGCCCGTGAGTAGAGAAAATCGTGATGGGGTGCAGGTCGCTGCCGAACAGTGCCCGTCGGTAAAACGAAGACTTTCTTTGGCGAGCTTGTCGAGGTTGGGGGTAGGGATGAGCTTGGCTCCATAGGCTCCGAGGTCTCCGAATCCGACGTCGTCGCCGTAAATGAAGACGACGTTGGGTTTTTGAGCTGCCATACCTAGTGATGTGGCGGCTATTGTGGCTAGTAGTGTGTGGATCAATTTCATGATAAAAAAGAAGGTGAAAGCTTGAGTTTAAAGTGGTGGGATGATGAGTTCGTCACCCACTTTGACGTCGATAGAGCCTCCAGGGAATGAGCCGGGGACGGGGTCGGCAAAGACAGCTCCCGCATCGATATTGGAGACGACAACGCGACCGATGATTCCTGTGCCTCGGCGGATAGCGAGTTCGGTATCTAGGCGGACAGATTGAGGACGTTTAACGTCGAGAACGATAACGAAGATGCCGTCTTGTTGGGCAACTTCTTTAACTTGAGCCATCAGCATGGCTTGACTGATGAGACGGGCGCGACGAGCTTCTTTGTCGTATTTTTCAGCGTGAGCACCATTCATTGCAAGTGTCTCTTCTTCTGCTTGTTTTGCCTTTTGTTCGGAGCGAAGCACTTGTTCGCGGAGAAGTTTATTGGCAATTTCCATCTCCTTGAGTTTCTCTTCGCTTGGAGCGGTTGTGACGGTTGCTGGTGGTGGTGTGACTGGTTTAGTGATAGGTTGTCCGCTTCGGAGGCGTTTGAGTTCGGCTTTATAGCAAGCTTCTTCCTGAATGAGTGCTATGGCGCGTGCTTTTCGGCTGTCTGCGGCCTCTCCGTGACGCATGGAGGTGTAGGACATCCCTAGCAATGCAAGCAAGATAGCGGCGGTGGCAGCCAGTAGGATTTGAGTGATGTTCATGTGGAACGTATTATTGAGGTTAAGGAGACTTGCAAGTGGTTACTCTGCAGATGGCGGGGTTTCTTGCGTAGATGAATCGGTTTGAACGGGAGAAGATGTTTTCTCGGTCGGTAAAAATTGACCCGTTTCTTGATAGTGGCGGATCGAAAATCCAGCAGCAACACCGAGAAGCATGAGAATAAGAATGAGAATGGTTTTTAATGTATCATTGCTTTGTTTTGGTGATGGCGCGTGCGTGGCCTGAGGGACTTCCTCTAGCGGGGTGGCTTCCTCATTGTAAACATCTTCCGTTGGTGGTTCTTCAATGGGAGGAAGTTTTTTTCGTTGGTGGGATGTGAAGGTTTCTTGGCTGAGTGCCGCAATTTCTTCTTCAGATAAGTTGAATTCGAGAGGAATGTCGCCGACGAAAACTTCCATTTTGTCGTGGAGGTCGATGACTTCCATGAGTTCGCCGTTGAGCTTTGTTCCGTTTGTTGATCCCGCATCAGTGAGGATGTATCCTCCTTCTACGCGTTCAATGACGCAGTGGTGGGTTGAGCAAGATCCACATTCGATGACGATGTCATTTTCGTTGCCTCGACCGATATTGATCGTTGTGCGTTCGAGTTTGAAGCGGTAAGGCTGA
>CAZOWD010000208.1:0-3504 GCA_964583225.1 uncultured Verrucomicrobiales bacterium
TTTGAGTGTGTTGATTTTACCTGAATTTGAAAAAACTAGCGGTTTGAAACCGTAGAGTTTCCACGATTTGAATTATAAACTAACTTGCTTTAACGGTTAAAAAGAATAGGGTTGCTAATCTGGCATTATGAAGGCATGATGCGCGCATGCATTCAGACGTAGCTAAGCTAGTTGAGGCGGGACGTATCCCGGAGGCCGTAGGACAAAGATTGTCAGAAATTGCGCCAGGGAAGTTTTGCACTCATAAGACATGGGGGGCTGGAAAGGTTGTTAGTTGGGATTTGTCATCGGGTAAGGTAGTCATTAATTTTGAAAAGAAGCCGAATCAGGAGATGTCTCTGCAGTTTGCTATTCAAAAAACGGAGGTGTTGGATTCTGATCATTTTGGCGCTCGCAAATTAGAAGATTTAGATGAACTTCGCGGTTTGGTAACGAAAGATCCTGTGGAGTTAGTGAAGCGGGTTCTTGAAAGTCACAACGGAAGTATGACGCTCGATCAGTTGGATCGTGTGTTGTGCGGTAGCGTTGTGGAAGAGGATGGGTATAAAAAGTGGTGGGATAAAACGAAGAAAGCTCTGCGTGAAAGTCATATTTTTTCAGTGCCTAGCAAGCGGACCGACCCTTTGGTGCTTCGTGGTGATTCCCAAACTCCGCAAGAAGTTTTGGTGCTTGATTTTACTGAGTCCCGCGATCCTCGTGTGAAGATTAAGGCTCTGGAAAATATTCGTAAAAACTTAGCAGTGTTTGAGGGTAAGGGAGAACTCCTCCGTGGGTTGATTGACGATATTAATAGTTACTGTCAGAAAGGTCGGAAGTTGCAATTGAGCACAGTATTAGAATTTCTCGTTGCTCGCGATGAGATCGTGAACCATTTTGATGACTTGGAATTGGCTGATAACGATATCCGTTTAGCTGATGTGATTACAACGGAACAGGATCGTTTGGTTGAGAGTTTGAAGGGGCGTTCTGCAGCAACTCAACGTAAGATTTTTGAAAGCTTTAAAGATGCCTTTGGCGATTCTTGGCAGGAGGAAATGCTTAAGGTTTTTGATGCTGTTGGTTCGCGTGGCGTGACCGAGATTGCTCGTTTTTTCCAAGAGAGCGGATCAAAGGAAGTCTTTGATGCTCATTTGAAAAAGTCGATTTCAAACCGTTGCCTCGGGCCTGATGCTTTAATTTGGCTATGTCGTGAGCGTGATAAGTTGGCAAAGGACATCTTTTCTTTTGAGACAGGAAACTCAATTTTAGGTTTGTTGGATCGAGATCATGTGTCCGATGGTCCTAACCGTAGCACGCGTTTACGAACTCTTCTGATGAGTGATAAAACTTTGATTTCTGATATTCTTAAAGATGCCGATGAAGGTGAAGCTCGCCAGTTTGGTAGAAAACTTTACCAGAGTCCTGTTTTTTCAGAGCTCGATCGCAAATCTTTGATGGCGCGTGTGATTAAAGCGTGCCCAGCTACTCAGGATTTGGTAACGGGTGAGTTTGAAAAGAAATCGACTGGGGTGATTTCATCCAAAGAAAGTATTGAACGCCGAAAAGCCGCTCTTGAAGAATTGAAGAAAGTGCTTATTCCTGAAAATGTTAAGGTGCTTTCTGCGGCTCGCGCCGAAGGGGATCTCCGAGAGAACGGTGGCTATGAAGACGCAAAGCGCACTCAGGCTGTTTTATCAGGAAAAAGAGCTCAACTTGAAAAGGATTTGGCCAATGTCCAGTCTACTGAATTTGAAAATGTAGATACTTCAGAGGTCAATATGGGAACGATCGTCCACTTAAAGGATGAGGACGGTAACCCTATCACCTACACGGTGCTTGGAGCTTGGGATTCAGTTCCTGAGAAAAATATAGTTTCTTATCTTTCTGAGATAGGAAAGACGCTCATGGGCGCTAAGGTAGGTGACGAGCTTGAAGTTCGCGATATGCATACCGAAAAATATGTGAAGTTAACCGTCGAATCTATCGAGGCTTACAACAAAAACTAATCCCAAAATAAGAATTTCTAGCAGGTTGCTTTCAATGAAAACTTTATTGAAAGAATCATGCTGAATAACCACAAACTGAACACATAAATATATGTCAGATACAACCATTACTAAAATTATCGGCCGCGAGATCATTGACTCCCGCGGTAATCCAACTGTTGAAGTTGATGTAACTCTTGCAGGTGGCGCTTTTGGTCGCGCTGCTGTCCCTTCTGGAGCTTCCACAGGTGAACATGAAGCATGTGAGCTTCGTGACGAAGATTCCTCACGTTTCCTTGGAAAAGGCGTTCTTAAAGCTGTTGCTAACGTAAACGAAAAAATCGCTCCAGCTCTCATCGGTCAAAGCGCTAACGACCAGGCATTGATCGACAAGAAAATGCTCGATCTTGACGGCACTCCTAACAAGAAAAACCTTGGAGCTAACGCCATCCTTGGTGTTTCTCTTGCCGTAGCTCGCGCTGCTGCTTCTGCTGCTGGACTTCCTATTTACAAATACCTCGGAGGACCTAACGCTAAAGTTCTTCCTGTGCCTATGATGAACATCATCAACGGAGGTTCACACTCTGATGCTCCTATCGCATTCCAAGAGTTCATGATCCGCCCAGTTGGCGCACCAACATTCCGCGAAGCTATCCGCATGGGAGCTGAAGTATTCCACAACTTGAAGAAGATTCTTCACGATCGTGGCCTCAGCACTGCTGTGGGTGATGAAGGTGGATTTGCTCCTACTTTTGAAGGAACTGAAGACGCTCTTGATACACTTTGCAAAGCTGTTGAAAAAGCAGGTTACAAGGTAGGTGAAGACATCACATTCGCACTCGACTGTGCTTCTTCTGAGTTCTACGAAAACGGAGTTTACGACTACTCTAAGTTTGAAGGTGAAGGCGGCGCTAAGCGCACTTCTGCTGAGCAAGCTGCATACCTTGCAGAACTTTGCGAGAAATACCCAATCGACTCTATCGAAGATGGATGTGATGAAAACGACTGGGATGGTTGGAAGCTTCACACTGAGTCTCTTGGAGATAAAGTTCAACTCGTTGGAGACGACTTGTTTGTAACCAATGTTGACTTCCTTCAAAAGGGAATCGATCTCGGAGTAGCAAACTCAATTCTCATCAAGGTGAACCAAATCGGAACCTTGACTGAGACTCTTGACGCTATCGAGCTTGGTAAAGTTAACGGATACAACTCCGTCGTTTCTCACCGTTCAGGTGAAACTGAGGACAGCACCATTGCTCACATTGCTGTGGCAACCAACGCTGGACAGATCAAAACTGGTTCTATGAGCCGTTCTGACCGTATTGCTAAATACAACCAACTTCTTCGTATCGAGGAAGCTCTTGGTGAAGATGCAATCTACGCCGGAACATTGAGAAAGTAATTTCTCATTAGAGAAAATATCTCATTTTTATATCAAGCCTCTGCCTAGAAATGGGTAGGGGCTTTTTGTTGGTGTTCAGCAGGGTGTTCAGGATTGAAGTTTTCCCTCATGTTGTGCCAACGGCACAACCCATACCAG
>CAZOWD010000209.1:0-3493 GCA_964583225.1 uncultured Verrucomicrobiales bacterium
ATGTTTTAAGAAAAAACCTGCACAGGTCCTACTCCGGAGCTTCCTTGGACGCTTCGGAGTTTTTTTACGGCTTTTTTTACCGCTTCTACCGCGGCGTCGCAGTCGGTTTCAGTGGTAAATATGGAAAAGGAAATGCGAAGGCTGCTTTTTGCCTGTTTCGCGGGGATGCCCATGGCGGTTTGCACGTGGGATGCCTGTTGTTTTCCTGTCATGCAGGCGCTTCCCGCAGAGCACTGAACCCCGTATTCATCGAGCAAAATGAGAAGTCCTGCCGCCTCGCAGTCGCGGAAGGAGAGGTGGCTGGTGTTGGCGGTTCGGTGGTCGGTAGATCCGTTGACGGTGACGCCATCGAGTTCGGCCAGTAGGCGGTTTTCAAATCGATCTCGGAGAGCGGCAACGCCAGCGTGGGCATCGGAGTCGAGTTTGGCTTTCATGATTTCGGCGGCTTTGCCGAGGGCGACGATGCCGGCTACGTTTTCGGTCCCGCTCCGTTTTCCTCTTTCCTGTCCGCCTCCGCGAAGCATCGGTGAGAAGTCGAGCCCTTCGCGGATGAACAGTGCGCCGACCCCTTTGGGTGCGTGGATTTTATGCCCCGAAAGTGAGAGGTAATCGACGGGGATATCGCGGACGTTGATCGGCGTTTTTCCTGCAGCCTGAATCGCATCTGTGTGGAATGGAACACCTTCTCGCTGAGCGAGAGCACAGGCTTCGGCGATGGGTTGGATGACGCCTGTTTCGTTGTTGGCCCACATGATGGAGGCAAAGGCGACGTCTTGGTTGGCAAGTGCTGCAGAAAATTCGCTGAGGTTGAGTCGGCCATCGGATCCGACGGGTGCGTGTTCGATTTGAAACCCGTATTGTTCGGAGAGGTAGTCGCAATACCGAAGGATCGAGCTGTGCTCAATGCTGCTGGTGAGAATTTTGTTTTTCCCGACAGCGCGAGAGGAGAGAAAGGAGAGTGCCGAGTTGTTGGACTCGGTTCCACATCCAGTGAAAACGATTTCGTTTGGGTTTGCCCCAATGAGATTGGCGACCTGTGCGCGTGCTTGATCTAGGGCGTTACGCACGAATTTGGAGGCTCGGTATCCGCTGGAAGGATTGTAAAATTGGTCCGTTAAAAAGGGCATCATCGCCTCTAAAACTTCGGGGTGAACCTGAGTCGTGGCGTTGGAGTCGAGATAGATCATGGGAAATGTGATGGGGTGAAGTGTGTTTTTACCAAAAATGGAACCAAGATTTATGTTTGGCTTTGCGTTTGTATTTGCCATCACCGACGCTGATGACTTCGACTCGGACGCGGGCGAGTCCTTGTTTTTTGAATCCTAATTTTCCTGCAGCGCGAGGGGAGAGGTCGATGATGCGGTTCGGGATAAAAGGACCCCGGTCATTCACGCGAACTTTGATTGATTTGCCGTTGGATAAGTTGGTTACTTTGACCACGCAGGGGAGCGGGAGAGTTTTGTGTGCGGCTGAGACGTGCCACGGCATGACTTTTTCTCCAAGTGACGTGTTGCCTCTTTTGAACCCTAAGAATCGACTTTCATCATACCACGATGCGATACCTTCTTCTTTGTAATGAAGCGCTTGGTTGACGGTCATTGGGTAATAGTGTCCGCCACGCACTCGGTAGTCTTGGCGCATGTAGCCGTGGTATCCACCGCCGCCGCAGGAGCTGAGCCCTAGTGCGAGAAGCAGCGGGAGAAAGATGAAAAAAGTCGGACGTATCGCTTGTCGCATGGGTTGAGTTTAAACGATGTGTGGGTGGGTTGAAAAGGTTATTTCAAACGATAGATTGCGGAGCCGAAGGGGGAATTTTTGGGGAGATGGCGGCGCGTTCCTCTTCAAATCCTCTATTCAACTGGGAATGTTAGGATGAATAAAGGACTGCTAATACTTGCCTTGCGCGGCTGGCCCCCATGAAGAGGGTGAAGCGATCATAAGGAGTGATGGCTGGGTCTTTAGGAGAACGAACGTCGATTAAGATTACAGCTTTTGAATCTAATCCCTTGGCTTTGTGGATGGAGCAATGTCCAATGCCTTTTCCGGAGTCTGTTTGCCCGATAAGCGGGGTGTCGCCTATGGATTGGGCGGAGCCGATGGCGCTATCGGCGAGCTTGGAGCGGGCGTGGAGGATGAGCACTTCTTCAGGAGCGCAAAATCCGTCGTCTTTCCATGATTTTATGATTTGGGCGATTTGCTGACGGACTTTTTCGGAGTCAGGAGCCACTTCGTAAGTTTCCACTTCTGGGCCTTCTGGAAGTTTGAGTCCGTCTCCCAACGATTTTACCAATGCCTCTGTGCCTTCGCCGTCTAGCGATATTAAAAAATCAAAAAGTGGACGGGTGTAGCGAATTGAGCGGGCGAGGCGGACGTAGGCAGCTTGCGAGAGGTGACCACGAATGCGTTTGGGGTCGAATCCTGATGGGGCTCGGAAGCTAGGGCGCTGTGATTGATCGTAGAAAATAGCCATCGGAGCCTCGCACTGATCGCGGAGCAGCAACCAGTAGACCGACCACCAACCGCATGGAGCTTCGAGAAATTTTGCAGCCACTTCTGGATGCCAAGATGTGTCGTGGTCTTGTCCTTCATCCACAACCAGAGCGTCGAATTTCGGCAATGACTTGAGGTGAGTGTCCGAGCGGAGAGCTGTGAGCACTTTGGTTGGAAGCTCAATATCGTAAAATTGGCTTAATTGCTCCCGAGGCGATTCTTCGGAAGGCAGAAGCTTGTTGGGAGATTCGTTAAGAATCATGCAGGCGAGTTCTTCAACATTTTTAACTGTGATGTTTCCATCTCCAAGTAACCCTTTGCCTTTGTCATAGGCGATTCCCATGCGAAGGTCTTGGGTTAAAGCTCGGTTATAAGCGAGAAGTAGAACGGACTTACCTTCTCGGGCATACCGACGAGCCTGCTCCAGTGCATACCACGATTTTCCAGACCCGCACCCGCCTTCGACAAGGAGTTGGCGGTTGTCTTGGAGCATGTCGAGAATTTGATATTCCGCAGTGAGTTGCTGGAGGAATCGGGCTTCCGTGTGCTTGATGAAGTGTTTGATGGATTCCGGAGTTCTCCCCGCCCCGTAAATGTTTAAAAAGGCTTCTTTTGCTTCGGGGGAAACTTTTTTTACACCTCCGCCTTTTGCTCCAGGAGCGAAAAAGCGCATCATCGCTTGATCAAACAACCTTATGTTTGCTATTTCATTGCCTGCTAATAGAGCATTTCGGGGCAATCCATGATAAAGATCAGAAGCGAGATCTACCTCGACATTGGGTAATCCCAATGCCTTTGCCACATAGATGGGTTTGGCGTCTGTGCCTTTGAGAGACCGGACTACCGCATTCCATTCGTTATCGAGCTGGGTGAGCGGGTTGTCGTTTTTGGAGCCATTCCACTTGCCTGTTGGTGAAAACTGCCAAAGCTCGCCCCCTTTAACTTCCAAAACAAGAACTCCGCCGTAGGGAGCTAAAATGAGAAAGTCTCCCTCGCGGCGGAC